>JANNJE010000001.1:0-9051 GCA_031405735.1 Armatimonadota bacterium
GACGCTTACCACATAACTGCACCCGATCCAGAAGGATCTGGCGCGATTCGTGCGATGAGGATGGCACTCCGAAATGCAAATATGCAGCCTGAAGAAATTCAATACATCAATGCTCACGGCACGTCAACGCAACTGAACGATAAGTCGGAAACGAGGTCAATTAAGGCCGTATTTGGCGATCATGCGTACAAGCTTGCGGTTAGCTCTACAAAGTCCATGATCGGCCACATGCTTGGGGCTGCTGGTGCAATTGAAGCTGTAATTTGCCTCTTGGCAATGCAGGACGGGGTCCTGCCACCCACGATCAACTACAACACTCCCGATCCAGAATGCGATTTAGATTACGTGCCTAATTCCTCCCGGAAAGCAACCATTGATGCAACGCTTTCGAACAGTTTCGGATTTGGCGGGCACAATGTTTCTCTTGTGTTTCGAAAGTTCAAACAGTAGTTGCACGTTTGCATGCTTTGAACCTGCAAGGCCCCGAACCAATCCTAGCAAATTTCTCGCCCGTCAAATTGCCAGTTATTGAACTGAAGGCGTGCTTATGCTCCTGATTGCCTAATTTCCTGGAGTGCCAAATCCGAGAATCCATCTAGGGGATATTGTATGGCTAAACAAGGACAAGGACAAGTACTAGGCGAGCTTCTGATTGCGCAGCGGCTCATTACAAGGGAGCAGCTGGATTCTGGACTTGAGATTCAGCGTCAGAATCCAGCACCCTTGGGACGAATTTTGGTGCAATGCGGATTCGTAACTCGACCCATGGTGGTCAAGGCACTTTCAGCCCAGTTGGGAGTAGGCCCTTGGTTCCTGAGCGAAGACCCGCCTTCAGCGGAAGTTATCAACATGATTCCGTTGGAAATCTGCAAGAAGCATGACTTCATTCCAGTTCAATTGAGGGGCAATTTGCTAACTCTAGCAATGAAGAACCCCCTCGACATTCAAGGGATTGACTTAGCCAGAAACTTTACGAAATACCGGATAGAAACTGTTTATGTAGACAGCGAGGACATTGACGAGCTGTTCAGCAAATTGAGTTCAATTGAGAACAAATTTGCTGGCATGGACTCACTTGTGAATCGAGCGATTCAAGACTTTGGCTCGAAAAACAACAAGGTTCGCGAAAAGTCAATGCTCTCGGATGAAGACGTTCGACCAGTTATTGAAGTCGTCAACCAGATCCTTTCTGAAGCTGTTCGACTCGGCGCATCTGACGTTCACATTGAGCCGGGCTCAAGCAAGCTTTGCGTCCGATATCGGGTTGATGGACAATTGAGAAAAGTCCTGGATTTTCCGATGGAAATGCTGCCGATGGTCGCCGTACGGTTGAAAATCATGGCAGACCTTGATGTTGTCGAACATCGAGTTCCCCAAGACGGCCGAATCAATGCATCGGTTGATGGGAGAGATATTGACCTTCGAGTTTCCGTTCAGCCAGGCTATCACGGCCCAAGAATCGTGCTTCGAATTCTTGACAAAGCCATTTCTTTGCGAGAGCTTGGAGAACTCGGCTTTGGCGAGCAAAACCACTCTCGATTCAAGAGCTTCATTCGTAAGCCGCATGGACTAGTTCTCGTTACGGGACCCACAGGTTCTGGAAAGACGACGACGCTGTACGCTGCGTTAAAGGCGATGCGCAATGATGCAAAGAACATCATGACTTGCGAGGATCCTGTCGAATATGAGATTGAAGGTATCAGCCAGGCGAATACGCATGAAAAGGTTGGACTAAATTTTGCTAGCCTGTTACGTTCGTGTCTTAGGCAAGACCCCGATATGATTCTAGTTGGTGAAATCCGGGACAAGGAGACGGTAGAAACTGCTGTTCGAGCGGCAATGACTGGTCACCTGGTCTTATCTACTCTTCACTGCAACGATGCTCCAAACGCCATTCCGAGGCTTATAGATTTGGGAATTGATCCTTATATGCTCAGTACATGCTTGGTCGGTGTCACGGCACAAAGGCTCGTTCGAAGGCTTTGCCCAGATTGCCGAGTGCCATCAGCAAATCCGAAGGTTTCAAGCTTTGTTTCTGAAGCCCTAGGTATAGACGGAGCCGTACTCTTTGAAGAGAAAGGCTGCGCAAGATGCTCTCGCACTGGTTTTAGAGGACGAGTTGGTGTTCATGAAGCAATGTCAATTAGCGATGAGATTGGCAATGCAATTGCAAATCAAGTACCGCTCGTTGAAGTAGTCCGAGCTGCTAAGGCAACCGGATTCGAGCCGATGATTATTGACGCCCTGCGAAAAGTTGTTGCGGGCGAAACTTCAATTTCTGAAGTTCAAAGGATTATCGGAATTGACGACATTGACTTTGACGAAGCCGTTTTCTTGCAGATGGAAAAGGCAGCCTAGCAGGGTTTCATTTGGTTTCGGTCAGGCTCGCTCGAGTCGTCGAAGGAATACTTCGAACTTCTCGAGCGAGTTTTCTTTTTGCGACCATGTACGAATGAGTTCGAGGTCAATCTCGTTCTTAATGGCAACGGCGAGTGCTGCGGCAAGCGCCGCAAAGTCATTGGCGAAATAGAACCAAGCAAGGCGGTCACGGACAGAATCGGTTGCAGAGATTATGTACAGTATTTGATCGCCAGATTTCTCTGTGCTCCATTTTGTGATGAAGTCTCCGCCAACAGCTAACGGGCCGCTCGGAAAATCGAGGGTGAAGACTGTTGATTTGCAAACGTACGTGCTTCCCTTTGGTTCAAATCCAATTCCAGCAAGTTCGTCTGCACCGTTCGACCCATGCTTTGCAAATTCGACTACAAAGTCAAGATCGCTTGATTGATACGCTTCTGGAGCGTAGAATGTCGCAGCACTTCCTCCTGTTAGCACGGCTTGAATCCCGGCGTTGTCCAATGTGGTGCATATAGCAAATGCAACTTCTCGAAGGCTCATTTCTGAGTTGATCTTCAAATGGCCTTTCCCTTCTTACGTGGGCGCATTCGGACGTTTTCGAGCATTTGCTGAACTTCGGAATCACCTTCGACAAGCCGAACGATTAGCAATTCGAATTCGCGTATCGCGAAAAATCTTGGATTGACCCGGACCCGGCGTTCCTTTCCTCTAGTGTTTGCCGCTAAGATGGACATTTCTTCAAATTTGTCAATAGTTTGAACAACAGTTGCATAAGGAATTCCGCTGATTCGGCTGAGCTCTCTTGGGAAAGATTCTCCTAGGCTGCTAATCAGCAGAAGTACAATCGTCTGCTTTCGAGTCCCAAACATTGCCAGCTTTTCATTCATGCCAAATTGTAGCACAATTTATGATCATGTGATCGTAAATTAAGATCACATGATCATAAATTGTGAAATGTAATTAAGCTGGGAGCTGAAATTGAATCGTCGCCAAAATTCTCGATCCTAGCGACAAAAGGGACAAAAGCGACCAATGGAACAAAAGGGACTAAAGGGAGCAAAGTGACTTAAGGGACATTTGAGAGGCCAAATGGACAATACGTATGTTGGACAGTACAACAACCCTCTCCACACGCCGCCCTCCGCTCTTCGCATCCCCAAACCCAAAACCCAAGATGGAGTCGTTCTGTAAGCCGGATTCTGTCTTTGTGTGACGATTTATCTATGCGGCCAACCCGAACGGTCGGCGGGCAGCGTCATCCCGTTCCTATTTGGCCTTGCTTCCGGCGGGGTTTACCCCCACTCCGACTTACGCCGAAATGGCGTGAGCTCTTACCTCACGATTTCACCCTTACCCCGATAGATCGAGGCGGATTGTTTCTGTGGCACTTTCCATAGGGTCGCCCCTTCCCCCGTTGCCGAGGGCGCCGCGCCCTTCGAAGTCCGGACTTTCCTCCCCGACAAGTCGAGGCCGTCACCCGAACGACTCCAGGAAGATTATGTCTGAATAACGTGATGTGTATGAATGGGGATGAATTGGGTCTTGGGGTCTTGGGGTCATAGTGTCATTTTGGATTTAAGGGGCGTGCAGAGTGGAGAGTGAGGAATGTCGAGTTCCCTCCCACATTGTAGTGACCTGCTAACAACGTGCCAACCACATGCCGCCTACTTGCCAATAACCGCCAACCGCCAACCGCCAACTGCCTACCCAACGACCCCATGACCCTATGACCAAATGACCTCCCCCGCAACCCTACCAGCCAGCCAAACTACCGGGATTTTCTGAGCCTGGTAATTTCGCCAGCCAAGCTAGCAGCTCAAAAGGGAATGAACCTATCGTACCGCTCTACGGACAGATGAGCTCGCATACTTTCTTGGTGGGAAGCAAGCGAAAACGTACAGGAAATTCACGGAGGAAAAATGTCATTTCGCGTTAACACAAATATTTCGGCGATGGGTGCATTGCGAAACGTAAGCCAAACAGGCGACATGTTTGCAAAATCGGTAACCCGACTATCAACTGGTCTTCGAATAAACTCTGCGGCAGATGATCCTGCTGGTTTGATCATTTCGGAGAACTTCCGATCACAGATTGCTGGCATTGACCAAGCACTACGAAACAACCAAGATGCGGTCAACTATTCGAAGACTGCTGAAGGCGCTCTGGACGAAGTCAACCGACTTCTTAATGATGCTCGCGCCTTGACTATTGCTGCCGGTAACATCGGAACACTCAGTTCGACACAAGTTCAAGCGAACCAAAGTCAGCTGAACTCGATTATGTCTTCGATTTCCAGAATTGCTTCAAACACGCAATTTGGAACAAAGAAGCTTCTTGACGGCTCTGCTGGAGTCGGTGCGGCTAACCTCAGCTCGGCAAATATTGCTGGCATGAGCTTCAGCGGCAACTTCAATGCGGCTGCTGTTACGACTAACACAACTGCAACGGTTTCGATGAGCACTGCTGCTACAAGAGCATCAGTAACAGGATCAGTCACATTTGCCACAGCTGCAACTGTAGTTACTGCTGGACAGTTCGCAATCAACGGAACTTCGTTCACAGTTTCTTCGGGCCAGACCGTTACTGACGTCGTAAATATGGTCAACAATGCCTCAGGTGCTACAGGGGTCACAGCAGACTTCACAGCTACCGCCGGTATCACGTTCAAGGCTACGAAATTCGGTATAGCTGGGAACTTCTCAATCTCGGATGCAGCAGGCATCGTCAATGCAGCAGGAACCGCTGCGGCTACTGGCGTTGACGGAGTTGCAAGCGTTATCATTGACACGAACGGCGCAACTGCCGGCGGTCTTTCAACGGTTACCTTCACAGGTGGACGACTTGGAAACGACGGCCTGACTCTGACAGATCAGTACGGTAACTCGATCCGAATGACTGAAGTTGGTAACGCGACAGGTGCTGCATTTGCAGCTGGATACCTTTCGGTTGGATCAGCTCAGTTCCAAATCGGTGGAAACGCTAACCAAACAGCAAACCTTTCGCTTGCGAACTTTTCAGCGAGCGAACTCGGCAAGAACGTTGTTTCTGGCTACACGCTAGCCAATCTCGACGTGACTTCGGCTAGCGGAGCAACTGATGCTCTTAAGGTCATTGACGTTGCTATAGGTGAAGTTGCAAAGTCTCGTGGAGAGATTGGCAGCTTCCAGCGAAACGTTCTCGAATCAAACGTTCGAGCACTCGGAATTGCACGAGAGAACCTCGCTGCTGCCGAATCAACAATTCGAGATACTGACATTGCTGCTGAAATGACCAACTTCACGAAGTTGCAAATTCTCCAGCAATCAGGTATGGCTATGCTTGCGCAAGCCAATTCAGCTCCTCAATCGGTTCTGAGTTTGCTTCGAGGCTAAACAATCGGATTTCTCCGAGCAACATCCAAGCGAGCCCCCTCCATGGGGCTCGCTTATTTTTTGAACGCCCAATCTTGAATCTCTTTCAACATTTGGCGCGAAATCCGCTTGTTTGCAAGCAAACTACTTTTGACTCTGGGTTCAAGAAGTAGCCGAATCGGTTTGTGATTTAGGATACCGTCAATGACGATCCAACCTCCAAGAAGCAAAAAACTGTGCGGATTTGACTTTTTGGAAACCCTGCGAATTGAATTGCGGGGAATCTCTAGCCTTTTCGAATCACCTTGGAAAACTAAGTGCTCAGAACTTAGTTTCAAAAAGCCAATATCCTCGTGGGGATCCCAGACGTTCATATAACTTGGTGTGGCAACTCCGACAAACCAACCGAGGTCGCCGTCTTCGCCTTTCGAAAATCGCCTTCCAAGCTCCAAGCGCATTTTGCGATTGCCACTCAATCCCAAAAAATTTACGCTTACATAGGCAACAATAACTGCGACAAAGAAACTGACCAAAGCTCCAATGGCAAACCAATTATTCGCAGAAAGTGCTCTCATCGAGCCATAAATTGCAAATGGAAGCGACGTCAGCAAGGGAAGCAAGTTTCCCAGCAACTTTCGCTTAGTCGTCCACACTTTTTTTGCCACGGATCGTAGAATACACTCAATGCCGATGTCGCTATTCCCGCTACGTATCTTGGGAGCATTTCCAAGTCTGGATACCTTTCAGAAAATCATTGATGAATTTGCCGAATTGGGTTCGGGGAAAGTGTGTGTACTTGAAAGCGGGCTGAGCAATCGAATCAAGGAGATATTGGCAACGCATACAAATCTAACCATGACGACACCAGCCGAAATTGCAGGAGCTCAGCTTGTACTTTCGAACCAACCATCTCCCCCAATTGCAGACTCGAAGCAGGTAGCCGAATTCGTGAGATCGGCCCTTCGATCAACGGCTGACTTGGGACCGTTTGACTCAGTTCGTGGTTATAGTGGCGTGCAGCGACGACTGCATTCAGCGTTGGGCGAACTAAGGCTATGGAGAATTGGGCCGGCGCAACTCCGAATGCCAGACAGCCGCCTCGATTCCGTTTCAGCGGAAAAATTCTTGGCATTGGCTGATCTTGAGGAGTCAGTTCGACAGTCCATCGAGAACGCACATCTTGAACTGGAGGAATCCAAGCTTGAAAGAGTGATGGCAGCTGAACTTTCCAAGCCACCAGAGCTCAATCGAATTTTGGTGTTTGCGAACGGGCATCTCGAGCCCCTCATAGTTGATTGGCTCCGATGGAGTCGAGAAAATGGCTCCATTGTTTGGATCGTCACGCCATTCCATTCCCAATTGCCTCTCTCGTGGACGGGCTCTCAAAATCTTGCAGCTTCCTGCAATTCGCCAATCGAGCAGGTCGGGCAATTGCCCGAACTTGTTGCCGATTTTTGCCGAATTTCAAAAAATTCCATCTCTAAAATAGAGGTAAATATCGAGTCTGCGACTGATGAAATGGCAGAAAGCGAATGGGCACTTAGGGGGGTGCAAAGCGACTTGAAATCGGGCCTGAAACCAGCGCAGATCGGTATTTTTGTTCGTAATTTAAGGTCTTATGCTCCATTTCTATCTGCCGCTTCGTTGCGCTTAGGTGTTCCATTGAGTTTGGCGCAAAATGTTGAACTCCTGACTTCCCAATTTGCGATTTGGGTGCTCGCACTGCTACGAACATTGGCCCACAGGAATCTCAGGCTCCTATTGGAAGTTATTGCTTCGCCATATTCAAATCTCCATGCTGAAGAATTATCAGGTGTGAAAGGAATCATTTTTGACTCTATGCGGATTCGAGGCGGAGAATGGGAACGGCTAAATGAGCAATTGGAGATTTTGCCGGAATGGATTCAAGTCGCACTTCTTTGGCAAAGAGTTTCAGAAACGCGAATCGAGAACCTGAAAGAATGGAACCAGGCTTTCGTGGAGTTTTTGCAGATCGAGCCGATTAAAAAATTGTCCGAGCAGCAAGATTCGGGGGGCAAGCGCGACCAAATTGCGTTGGAAGAAATGCGGAAATCCTTCGCAAGGCACGTTTTTGCGGATGCAAATACAAGCTCATTGTCGTTTCCTAAGTTCGTTAAAGAACTCGATGAAGTTTGGCAAATGGCCAGCATAGATATTGGAACTCATTCCGGTGGGGTTGAAGTGTGTGATTCTCCGTTGGCGCTACTGGGAAAAGATTGCATTCACGCTCTGGGATTGCTTGAAGGAATGTTTCCAAGAAGAAGAACCGAAGATCCAATTCTCTCTGATTGGGAGCGGTCTATCCTTGTTGATACTTCATTGCCAAATGCACTCTTGAACTCGCATTCAATTGCAGCTCAAGAAGAGGAACTATTTTTGTGCCTTTTGGGTGATGCAAAAAAGCAGCTGACACTTAGTTTCCCAACTACAAATGAAGACAGGGACAATGTTCCTGCGTATTACCTCACTGACCTAGCCAATTCTCTTGGCGACTTGGCTCAAAAGTCGCACCACTTGCAGGGAGTTTGGGCACCAGAAGCAAGCGACTGCCTTTGCGAAGCGGACACGCAGTTGAGGCGAGCCATTGATTCGCCGATGATTCCATTCACAAGCGAGTTAGTTGAAGATGAGACATCTTTGGTGGCATTGCGAACCACTCCTGAAGAGCGCCATACGATTTTTGATCTTCGAAGTGCTTCTGGATGTTCCTTTCGCTTCGCGTCTCAGCGGAAAATGAACCTGAAACCCAATATGGGTCAGAAACGACTTAGGCGATTGCTCAACGTTGAAACGCTTCCTAAATATCCAGACTCAGAATCCGCTCGCAAGGCGCTGACATTGGCTTGGAGCCAACATCTGGAAGAAATCGAGTCAGAAACATCTCCCGAGGCAGTCGCAATGGCTTCTGCATCCGCCAAACGAAATATTGAAAAGAGCATTGAAACTGAGTTCATTGCCCGAGAATTATGGCCAAAGCAGCCAGGTCAAATCGAGCTAGATGTTGATTTTACGGGTGACTCTCTTATCGGGGAAATCAAGCTATCAGCGGATGACAAATTGCGACTATCCGGCAGAATTCCAGCAATTTCGAAGATGGGCCCCTATCGAGTTGCTCATGTCTTCCACGCAAGAAAAGCACTATTTAACAGCATCGAAAAGTGGGGCGATGAAGAGCGGCTTGAGGTTGGGTTGTGTTTCGCAGCACTTGGAAACAGTACGCCAGGCGCAGCCGAGGAGTGGTACCGCGTTCCGTGTCCCGAGTGTGGGGGTATGGCGAGGCGCGAGACCGATGTGTCGGACACGTTCCTCGACAGCGCCTGGT
>JANNJE010000002.1:0-8403 GCA_031405735.1 Armatimonadota bacterium
TTCGACGGATACGAATAAAACCTTCACGCTTTGCCCTCTTTTTATTGCGACCGACCGGGCAAATCCCGAGCCCCATGGTAACGCCTCGGGCAGTTTGCCACAATCGCAGTGGTTTTGGCAGGCGGCATCTCAATCTCGTTCTTAGCCGGGTGCCTTCGCCGAACGGTTTGTTCCACGGTCATGACGGGGTAGCGCTGGTATTTGAACTCGGTTGTTGGCAGGTGATATCCAGTCTCCGCCTTCCGATCTTTGCCACAATCCACAATCCACAATTCTCCCCCTAAACCCTCAACTCATTCGAACCGAAAATGAATCTGTGCGGCGCCAAAATGTTAGGAGAATCTTGAACCGTTACGCAGACGATGTCTGGACGCTTTTTGATACTTCTCGCGCGAATCAAACCACGCTTGACGCCTACCTAACCATTGTTCTTGACCGCTGCGCGGAATGGTTCAAGGCATCTGGTGCTTCCATTTTCTTGCTCGAGGAAGGAACGAACAGGTACGTTCTTGCCGCAAAGGCAGGCCATGAAAGCTCGGTACCTGACGACGCAGAAATTGAAGCAGGAATTGGAATCGCGGGCACTTGCATCGTGAATAGGGAACCGATCTTACTGGAAAACCCAATGACCCATCCTGCCTTGGCCAAATCGGTGAAGCGCAGAAATCAGCGTTTGGGTTCCTCAATGGTCGTTCCGCTCTTGACCCCAGATAGCGAATGCATCGGAGTTCTCAACTTATCGCGTTCGATGGATGAGACTACGTTTGCCGACGAAGATTTGCGTTACGCTCGATCGATCGCCGGGCACATTGCACTCGCCGTCGCAAATGGAAGGCTGTTAAGCAAGCTCCGCCAGTCTGTGGCTCAAGCTACTCAACTCCATGCCAAACTCGACACAATTTTGTCTTCATTGGCAGTAGCAATTGTGGTCGTGGAGTCCCACGGAATTGTCACCCATGCCAATCCAGAGGCAGTTGCCCTAGTGGACGGAGTTCATTGCGTTGATCAGCCATTTAGCGAATTTGCAACTCATGCCCCAGGTTTTCTACAATTGAGTCTCCGGCAAGTTGCGGCTAGCAGTCTGAGCGGAACCCGAAGCACGGCAATTGCTAGGGAAGAGCAAAGTGGGCTTGCATTTTCACTTACTGGCTCGCCTCTACCCGGTGGCGGAGCCACAATTGCAATTCAAGATTCAACAGAGCACGAACACGTAATGCGCGAAATTGCCAGAGTTCGGCGGTTGGCAGAAATCGGGCAGATGACAGCTACGATTGCTCATGAAATCCGCAACCCGCTTTGGGCGATGCAAGGTGCGGCTCAAGTTATCCAATCCGACCCTGAACACGCTGCCGAATTCGGAAAGATCATTGAAGAAGAAGTTGTAAAGCTGTCTGAACTTTGCAGCGGATTCTTGGATTTTGCTAGGCCGTTGGAGCTTCAAATTTCAGAATTTGACCTATGCGAAATCGTCGTGCGCCTTGCCGAGCAGCACCAACGAGAGTTCTTGGATGCTGGTGTGGAGCTTACGGTAATGCTTGACACACCTGTTCAGCTGATCACAGCCGACCGCAATCGGTTCATCCAAGTTGCGAGAAACATTCTGCTAAATGCATTGCAGGCTTGCAAGGCTGGTGATACTGTTGGAATTGAATGCAAAAATGGTGAGTTTTTGGTTCGAGATAACGGCATCGGTATGGAACAAATTGTATTAGACAAACTATTTACGCCTTTCTTTACCACCAAACCCGATGGCACTGGGCTGGGCCTTTCAACAGTTCGAAAAATTGTTGATGCTCATGGAGTCGCGATTACGGTCAAGTCACAAGTCGGGGAAGGGACAGAGTTCGTTGTGAATTGGAGTGAAAAAGCTGCATGAAGGAATCGAAAAGGCTATTGGTTGTAGATGACGAGGCGCACATAAGAAGAGTGCTCCAGGTTGCGTTTGAAAAGGACAAATACGTTGTTGACACAGCCGAGAACGTTTCAGCGGCGCTTTCTCTACTGGACCAAAAAGCATTCGATTGCATCATTACCGATGTAACCATGCCAGGGCAAACTGGATATGAACTTCTGGATAAAGTTGTAAAGAATTGGCCGGAAGTACCAGTAATAATTCTGACTGCATTTGGAACCATTCCCCAAGCTGTTAGCTCCATGAGAAATGGAGCCTTTGAATACCTGACAAAGCCGGTAGACCTGGCAACCCTAAAAAAAGTTGTTGCATCAGCAGTTTCTGATAGCGGTCCTAAACCTGGCAAAGGAAAACGTACCACTGAAAGCGAATTCTCATTTATCGCAGAATCTCCTGCCATGAAGGAACTTGTAGAACTCGTAAGACAGGTTTCAGATTCAAAAGCAACGGTCTTGATTACTGGCGAAAGTGGAGTTGGAAAGGAAATTGTTGCCAAGGCGTTGCACAAGTGGAGCTCGCGGGCAAACGATGCGTTTGTAGCCGTTTCGTGCGCGGCCTTGCCAGAAACGCTTTTAGAAAGCGAACTTTTCGGATACGAGAAGGGAGCGTTTACGGGCGCCGTGGGAGCAAAGCCGGGCCGATTTGAAATCGCTCATGGGGGAACGCTCTTTTTGGATGAAATCGGCGAAGTTCCTCTTTCTGTTCAAGTCAAGCTTCTTAGAGTGCTGCAAGAGAGGGAAGTGGAAAGGCTCGGTTCAGGCAAGCCAACCAAAGTAGATGTTCGGCTCATTACTGCCACAAACCGAATTCTGCAACAAGCTGTTGAAGAGGGAAACTTCCGGCTTGATCTGATGTACCGTTTGCAGGTTGTGGAGATATGCATTCCGCCTTTACGGCAACGCGTTGAGGACATTGCCCCGCTGTGTGCCCATTTTGCATCCTTCTTCTGCGCGGAAAACGGACGCAGCGAATTGGCTCTCGATTCAAGCACTCTTTCTTTGCTGCAAAGTTATTCTTGGCCAGGGAATGTGAGGGAACTGGAAAACACAATCGAGCGAGCCGTTGTTTTGGCTTCCAAGGATGCTCCAAGCATTGTTCCGGCATATCTGCCTCCGCACTTTCGGTCAGCGGCTTAAAAAATTTCGCTATTTCCAACTGAATGTTGTGGTGCTTGATAAGTTGATTGAAACATCATGAAGACGACTTAGCGATCATAAGCACTACAAGAAGCTTGCGATGCTCAGCTACCTATTGCGACCACGGTAGTACCATCCACCGCCACCGAAAAGTAGAACGAGAACGATAATGATTAAGATTGTCTGCATTGACATTGTTACTCCGTGGCATCGTTCAATACAATGCCCTTATAGATTCAATACAGACTAAACTATTTTTCCGCGGAGTTTCAAGTCGGCTGATTTATGTCCGTGAAAAGTAGGATTCTCTTTTGGGACATGTATCGTGAATCTTCCAACCTCGAAGAGGTTGCGTTCGATTCTTCGTCCGATGTGTTCGGGGCGCAACTCTTGCAGGGTTGAAATTGAACATGACCAGCGACCCCATGCTAGTTCGGCAGACCGAACTAGCATGGGGCTGACATACGAAATCCCTTCGGGATTTTGGAATATTCGAATCCATTAGGATTCTTGCGAAATTCAGACACGACGAGATGCCAGAACACAAAATCGTAATTTCTCAACATTCTCCTTCGAGGCTGGAAATGAAACGATGAACGACACAAATTTGGCCCAGCAATCGGGGCTAGATTTGTGCTGACGTACGAAACGATTTCGAGATTTTTGGAGACTGTTTTTCTAAAAAAACCCAACCAGGAATTAGCATATCTTAGGTTTGGCACTCATGACTTGCCAATTTCTCACTTAGATTATTTGACCGACCGTCGCTGCGCATTTTCCTAAGGACCCTGCCCCTAGCCATGCGCCAACAAACCCAGTAATTCCCGCCATTCTAACCTAGCGATAGGTCATTTGACCCAAAAAAACGGAACTATTCGGCCTCTCAACCTGTTTATCATATGAGCGCCAGCAAATGCGCGGGTGCTTTAGGGATTCTTGATGCAAAACACGATGACAATTCCACGGTTCAGCCACTCTGAAGAACAGAGATTCATGGAGCTGATGAATCGAAGCTATCGAAAGGTCTACAACATGGCCTATCGTTTGGTTGGAAATCGTGTTGATGCAGAAGACTTAACACAGGAAGCTTTTTATCGGGCGTATCGCGGATTTGAGCATTTTGAAGGCGACAAACCATTTGAAAACTGGATTCTTCGAATTGTAAATCGTTTGTTCCTTGACTTGCTGAGAAGCAAAAAGCGTCGCGTAAGTACCGTTTCCTATGACGCTCCGCTTAACAACGATTCAAACGATCAGCTTTACTTTGATGTACCAGATCAGAGTCTAGATCCTGAGAGAGTTTTGCTGAACAGCACTTTTAGCGAAGAAGTTCAAACGACACTTGAAGCATTGAGCCCAGAGCAGCAGCTCCTTATCACATTGGCAGACATCGAGCAAGTGCCTTACAAAGAAATTGCAAGTATTTTAGGCAAACCGATTGGTACGATTCGGTCGCGATTGCATCGGGCCCATAAGGCGATGCGGGCCAAACTGAGTTCGTTGAAGCCCGAGTCGGACCACTTAGGAACCTGGGTAACTGGATAGTTTTTTGAACAGGGTGATCAGTTGAAATGGATGAATTGGGTGATTTGATTCATCCAATTCATCCGGATCACCCAATTCACCCCCTTAATCCCCTTCACCCAATTCAATCCCCCCTCACTTGGGTAGCATTTTCCATTATTGCGAATGGAGTTTCGCAATAATGGGAGTGATTGTCAATGCGTCGAACTCATTATCTAGTCCTAACCCTAATTATTGCGCTGCCAACTGCGTTTGCATTTCAAGTTACCAAGAAGTCGCTGACTCATGATGTTTACGATAGCTGGAAGGCACTTGCCGGGACGGCTATTTCTCGAAATGGAGCAAATTTCGCGTATACCATTAATCCGCAAGTCGGCGATGGGAACCTGTATGTAGGGGATTCAGATTCAAAAACTTCAAAGCCGTTTCCTCGCGGAACCGCAGTGCGCTTTACGGCCGATTCCAAGTTCGCACTATTCACAACCGTGCCCACTAAGGTGGACGTGGACAAAGCGAAGAAGGAAAAGAAAGCTCCAAAGGATCAGCCGAAAAACAGCCTCTCTATTCTAAATTTAGCAGCAGGGACACTTGTTACTATCGAACGGGTCAAGTCTTGGCGTTTGCCTGTAAAGGATTCAGGCTGGTTCGCGTATCAATTAGATGAGGCTCCCTCGCCTCCTGCACCAACACCTGCGAAGCCAGAAACTAAACCTCCATCAGAATCTGAAGACCAAGGCACAACTCAAGAACCAAAGAAAGAGGAACCTAAAAAGGAAGAACCAAAGAAGGACGAGCCAAAGAAAAAGAAAGAGCACACAGTTGGTTCCGAATGGATTCTTCGCAAGATAGATGACGGCACAGAAGTGAAATTGGCAGATGTCGGCGATATTATTTTCAGCGATTCAGGAAATGCCGCACTTTACACAATTTCCGACAAAACGGGCGAAAGGGACGGTTTGTATTGGCACGATTTGGGTTCAAACAAAACCACCACAATCGCTACGGGTAAAGGGCAATACAAAAACGCGGTTATTCACAAAGGAACTGGGCGGATTGCTTTTCTAACCGACCGTGACCGATACGAAAAGGACCCTTCTGAGTTCAATTTGCACATTTGGAACACTGGTGATTCCAAATCAAGGGAAGTCGTTGTAAATGGTAATCCTGGTATTAGCAAGGACTTCGTCGTACTCAGCCGAGGCAGTTTGAGGTTCTCATTTAGTGGCAATCGGGTGTTTTTTGCGACAGGACCAAAACCTCTACCTGAACCAAAGCCCGCCGATCCAGACGAAGAAAAAGCTGTAGTTGATGTGTGGTCGCACACAGACAAAGTTCTCATGCCGCAGCAACTACTTCAGGTTACAACAGAGAAGAATCGAACTTACGAAGCGATGCTCGATATCTCAAAAACCCAAGTATTGCAAGTCGAAACTCCGGCCATGAATAGTGTTACGATTGGCAACCGGGGGGATGGAAGGTACGGGATTGCAAACGACGACGACCTTTATCGTGCGGCGGCATCATGGACTGAAACTCCAAACGATGTATATGTCTTCGACACACAAACAGGTTCAACATCACTACTACGCAAAGCATTCTATGACAATGGTTCGCTTAATCCCGCAGGTGCACACTACGTGTATTTTGACGGCGAAGCAAAGCATTATATGTCGGTTGAATTGTCGTCTGGTAAAACGGTAAATATCAGTGCGGGTATCACTGTGCCTCTCTGGGACACGACTGACGACCATCCAGTTCGTGCCTTCCAAGCTGGGCTCGTTCAATATCTCGATAATGGCGATTTAGTTATCACAGATTCTCGTGATTTGTGGGTGCTGAGTATTGATGGTTCAAAGCGGCCAATATGCTTCACCGATGGCTTGGGACGATTCCAAAACATGACGTTTTCAATTCAGGCATTTCCTCGGGAAGATGACGTGGTCGGACTGAATGCGAAGCAACCAGTGATGCTCAGAGTCCTGAACCAGGACACAATGGCAAATGGGTTTTTTATTGACCAATTCTATGGCAAAGATTCACCTAAATCGTTAGTAATGGGCAAGTTTTCCTTAGCAATGAGCGGAAAATCGGCGGAGTCGAATACGATGCTTGTTCGAAAGGGCAGTTTTACTGAATATCCCGAACTCTATGTAACAGATACTTCCTTTGCAAACATGGCAAAGGTGAGTGATACCAATCCTCAGCAAAGGGATTATAATTGGGGCAAATCGGAAATAGTGAATTGGCTTTCTGCGGATGGCGTTCCACTAAAGGGTGTACTGATCAAGCCAGAAGACTTTGACCCGGGGAAGAAGTACCCGATGATCGTTTACTTCTATGAGGTTTCGTCAACCGACTTGCATCAGCACCGAGTTCCCTCTCCAAGTGCTTCAACCATCAATCCCACCATGTTTGCAAGCAACGGTTATTTGGTTTTCATGCCCGACATTCCCTACACTATCGGCTACCCTGGTGAAAGTGCCGAAAAGGCAATCATTTCAGGCACTCTAGAAGTAGTCCGACGTGGCTATGTTGATCCAAAGAGAATAGGAATACAGGGCCAAAGTTGGGGCGGTTACCAAGTCATGCACTTGATCACTCGAACCAAACTGTACGCCGCTGCAGGAGCTGGAGCAGCGGTTTCGAACATGACAAGTGCCTACGGTGGAATTCGACTTGGCTCTGGGTTGGTTCGCCAGTTCCAATACGAAGTTGGCCAAACCAGAATTGGCGGCTCGATCTGGGATTATCCGCTTCGGTATCTTGAAAATTCGCCGCTATTCTACGCCGACAAAGTTCAAACGCCCGTACTCATGATGAACAATGATGCGGACGACGCTGTGCCATTTCAACAGGGCGTAGAAATGTTTACGGCCCTGCGCCGGCTCGGAAAGACAGCTTGGATGCTCAATTACAACGGGGACAAGCACAATCTGAGCAAACGGCCAAACCAGAAAGACCTTTCTATGAGGCTCCACCAATTCTTTGACTACTATTTGAAAGATGGGCCTCTTCCAAAATGGATGGCGGAGGGTGTACCTGCGATTCAAAAGGGGCAGAACTATGGGCTTGAGCCTGTGAAAAAGGGCGGGGGCTAGCGGCCGACTATCAATGGGGGTCCGGTTTCCCCTTCCTCCCTTTTCAAAAACTTGGAAATTCGCAGAAAAGGGAGGAAGGGGTTAGGGGATGGAGGGTTTCCGTCAATACTACGAGTCTCCAATCATCGTCAAAGTGAACATTCAACGAAACTGATGAACAAACTCACTGGCGCTGCACTTTATCGGCCCGGTTTAGGTGTCAAGCAATTTACTTGCACGAAACGGACAAGTATTGACTTTCAAATTGACTCAAAATCACTGCTACAATTGCTGGACAAAGCGTCGAATATTAGGACCGACATGGTTGGATGTTTTGTCAAAGGTGAGGGAAGACGTAACGAAGATAGCGCAGAGCGACTAAGAATGTTGTCTGAACCTGATACGCCCTCAGGTAGAACGATTTTGTATTGCTGTGCCGAGTGCTTCGATTTGGGATGTGGGGCATATTCCGCCTTGATTTCGAAAACGGATCAGGTATACGTATGGCGGCATTTTGCTTACGAGGACTATACAGACGAAGTTGAGATGATTGCTGGAGTTGGACCATTCTCTTTTGTGATTGATGAGTATGAGGAGTTCATCAACTCATTGGCCTCATTTTAGAATCTTAACTTGAAATAGCAGGAAAAGATGTCTTCACGTCGAAGTTCAATGATTGAGACCGTGTCGCTGCTTGCGTTTGCGACAAAAAGCCGTGACTGGTCCGGGCTCAAGTACATCATCGTCGGTTGCG
>JANNJE010000003.1:0-8282 GCA_031405735.1 Armatimonadota bacterium
ATGAATAGCCACATTCGCAATCTTGCCTTAGTATTTGGCGCGACAGTCGCCATTTGCATACCCTCGCGATTGAATGCCCAATTCACGAACACCTACAACATGAGTTCGTGGAACAACCCGATTTCTGCGACTTGCGACCTCTTGATCAGCCAACAGATCCAACGAAAGATGCTGGAGAAATCGGTTGAAAATAGCTACGGCAAGAATTTCCGCTCCAATCCGGTTGTCAAACGAAGCAGCAAACCTGCAAAGCCGAAATTCCCTATTGCAACAACCGATTTCAAGCGAATTTCTCCATGGCTTATGCCAATGGCATTTGCCAAGTCAATTCCAGGAACGACGCCAGACCAGCAAAAGGAGCTTTCAGCAACATTTACGGTGGTTCTGGATTCGGTTCTGAAGGAGACGAAACGGCCGAACCTGGCTTACGGCCTGGCGGTGCTCATCGGCGGCTGCATACAAATCGCATACGATGTGGAGCTTACTGACGCGGATTCGGATGGGCTTGTGCGCGGACTGAATGATGCCTTAGCCACTAACCCCGGGCTCAAAAAGATGACTGCTAAACAAAAACAGCAGGCGTACGAGTCTATGGTTCTCACGTTTGGGCTGTTCCAGATGCTCACCGAACTCGCCAAGACGGACCAGAACGAGGAGCTTGGGCAAACGATCAAGCAGCTGGCTAAGAAGGTTGTTGACCAGTTCTCGAAAGGATAGCGAGTTACAAGCCGTCCCTGGCAATTACTACAGGAATCCGCACATTTCCGTGCATTTGCTAGCAAATGCCTCATACTCCATTATCTGACCTTCGAAAAAGGGGAGACATTCAATGCAAAACCGTACTTCTGTTTTATCGTTTCTTGTGGTAGCTGCTGGAACAGCAGCGTTACTTGCCACTACAGCTCAATCGCAATTTGGCACGCCCAAAAACTATGTGAGCCTTCAACCGACGACTCCTGGAACGAGCCAATCGGGGCATTCGAATGTTTCTGGCACTTCAAAAGCTGGGCAGTTTGTGGGTGGAGGCGCAGGGCTCTCAAACGTTAACGCGGATCTACTCGATGGACTCGACAGTTCTGCATTCATGAGTTCTGCTAGCCCCCTGATCGTAAGCGGCACCCAGAATGGCTTGCCAGTGATTCGAGGTTCGAATGCTTCGACTGCCGCGAACTCGATTGGCATTCTGGGCGAAATCACTTCAACGAGCCCGGGTTCATTTTCGGCAGGGGTTAGCGGCGTGAACCTAGGGACAGGGGGATTTGGAATCGGGGTCTGGGGTTCGCAGAATGGCGGCGGCTGGGGAGTTACCGGCGTTTCTGTCAGTGGCCGGGGAGTTTATGGTTCGGCCACGGGCGGTTCGGGGGTATCCACGGGTGTTTATGGTGAATCGGCAAGCACATCCGGAACGGGAGTTTTCGGATCAGCCAGTGCTGCAAGCGGGTCAACTTTCGGAGGCTCTTTTCATAACTTTAGTCCCTCTGGTACTGGAGTTTTCGGAGCAGCCAACGCTACAAGCGGGTCAACTTACGGAGGCTCTTTTCATAACTTCAGCACTTCCGGAACAGGAGTTTTCGGCTGGGCTAGAGCCACTACTGGCACCACTTCTGGCGTTAACGGCCAAAGTGATAGTCCAGCGGGGCGAGGCATTCATGGGCGCAACTCTGCTCTGAGTGGCCCGGCATATGGAGGCTACTTTGAGAGCATAGCAACGGGTGCAAGTGTTCCATTAGGTGCCACGGCAGTTTTTGGCATTGCTACTTCGACCTCCGGCTTCGGTTATGGAGTTCGTGGGCGAAGCATGAGCGAAAATGGTACCGGTGTTTTTGGAGAGGCCTACCATGCGACTGGGAATACATCTGGAGTCTACGGTCTCGCATTTTCAGAGTTAGGAAACGGGGTCTACGGCTATGCGTCTGGAGGTGGAACTGGAATTTCGGGAAACACTCAAGGCGGGAGCGGAATTGGCCGCGGAGTTTGGGGAACGGCATTCAATCCAGGTGGGAGGGGAGTTCAAGGGGATTCACCCAGCACTACGGGAGTTGGCTATGGCGTTTTTGGCTCCGCGCCAGTGATCACGAGCGGATTCGCAGTCTTCGCCAGCGGAGATATGGGAGCGAGCGGAGTCAAGCCGTTTCGCATTGATCATCCGTATGATCCTGAAAACAAATACTTGCTTCACTATGCTGCCGAGAGCCCAATGCCGCAAAACTTCTACGTTGGCAATGTGGTGACGGACGCTAAAGGCTACGCTTGGGTCGAGCTTCCTGATTACTTTGCAGAAATCAACGCCAACTGCAAATACCAGCTCACCGTAGTGGATGGGCCGAATTCGAATGCGGACGATTTTGTGCAGGTCAAGGTTCGGCAGAAGATCGTTGGCAACCGTTTCCAGATTCGCACCAGCATGCCGAATGTCGAAGTTTCATGGCGAGTCGATGCCGATCGCAACGACCTCTATGTCCGACATAAGGAGCCGAAGGACGTCGTTGAGAAAGAGGGTTTGGAGCGTGGGAAATACCAGCACCCTGAACTCTACGGAATGCCAAAAGAACGAGGGATGAACTACCGGCCGGAGCTGGAGACTCTGGCGTCGAAACCGAAACGGTAGTTGCCACGTTGTCGGCAGGTGGTTGCCAGGTTGTTTGCAAGTAGGTAGCAACGTGCATTCAACTTGCTGACCACGTGCCGACCACGCGCCTACAACTTGCCTACATTCCCAGCCACTCCCAGCAACCCCCAGCCATCCCCAGCCATACTTGAAAGATGCGAATTGGAATCCTTGGCGCGGGCGGAATGGGCAATGTTCATGCACGGCACTACCAAAATATTCCAGGCGTCGAACTTACAATCTTTGAACCGATTGCAGAAAAATCCGCCGAATACGCCGCCAAATGGAACGCGACGCAGGCAGACTCCTATGATTCGCTTCTGAAGCAGGTTGACGTCGTGGACATCTGCCTTCCCACTAACCTGCATTTCGAAAATGGACGAAAAGCCATCGCTTCCGGAAAAACCGTATTCATGGAAAAGCCCCTTGCAGGAAACCTAAAGGATGCTGCAATTCTTGTTGAAGAATCTCAAAAGGCTGGAGTTCCGTTCGCCGTCGGGCATGTTGTCCGCTATTTCGCCGAATACAAAAAAGCCCACGATGTGATCGCCTCAGGAGCCATCGGAAATCCTGCATCCGCCCGAACACGTCGTGGCGGGCTCGCTCCAAAAAGCCCTTGGTTTCAAGACTACGAGGCTTCTGGTGGAGTGATTCTCGACCTAGCCATCCATGATTTCGACTGGCTTCGATGGACTCTTGGCGAAGTGATTTTAGTCACTTCGCGATCCACTGGACTTTCAAACGGAACTTGGCCCGACTACTCGCTCACGACTCTCTCTTTCGAATCTGGAGCCGTTTCACATACTGAGGCGACTTGGATGGACCCAGCTGGATTTCGAGTTACATTTAGTGTTAGCGGCACTGAAGGAATGATTGAGCACGACAGCCGGAAAACCCAAATTTTGAAGACGACTACCACCGAAAAGCCAACTGCAAATGAATCGCCACTTCATTCTTCAGACGACCCATTCTTCAAGCAGCTTTCTGCCTTTGTGGACTCCATTCGGTCAGGCTCTCCCGTCCCCGTCTCCGCCGAAGAAGGGTTCAAGTCTTTGGCAGTAGCCCTGGCAGCCGTTGAAAGTGCTAGAACCGGGAAATCGGTACGCCCTACCCGAGCCTAAGCTTGAAATTCTGAAAAATCGAATTCAATTCGTGAATTCAGAACCTTCAACGCATTCTCAAAGTAAAATAGCGAGAGTCGCGCAACGTATTTAAGTAACGCTTGCGCAAAATGACCTTGACTTCCAGAGCCTAGGTCAATTGAGGAGAATCAAATGATTACCACACTAATTGCTTTTGCAAGTCTTTCAGTAGGCTTCATTGGATCAGACGTGCAATGCGCCGTCCAGCCAGATCCAGTCAACCCAAAAATGGGCATGTACGACTACGCAGGAGTCCGCTATGGCACTTGCTGCGCCGGATGCGTCGCGCCATTTACAAAGGATCCTGTAAAGTTCATCAAAGCTGCAGCCGAAGCCAATCGCACCATCGGTATTGCGCTATTCGATCCGATGACAGGAGCTCGCATTGATGCCAAAAAAGCCCCAGGCGGATATTCAGACTTCAAAGGCACCAGATATTTCTTTGCAACTGCGGCATCCAAAACAACTTTTGACACAACACCTGCAAAGTTTGCCGTCACAACTGCAAAGGAAGCACTCTATTGCCCAGTAATGGGACACGCGGTTGAGAATTATGCTTCTGCCGGAGCGATCGCCGACTTTGATGGAGTTCGCTACTACCTATGCTGCACAGATTGCCTTGGCACGTTCAAAGCAAGCCCAGGTCAATACGCCGCCAAGGCGTCGGCAAAGGCCGCTCCAGCCAAATTGGTGAACGCACCTAAGGAAAAGGCTGGTTGAAATCAGTCGTCTGCTTTGCAGCCGCAATCGGCATTTCCAATTCTGCCCTGGCTCAAGGCCAGGGGGGTTGCCCTCTTTGAACAGCAGGTGGATTTGGAGCCGGTTCGGCTTCAGACGAACAGCCAAAATGGCTTCTCAATACCGTAATCGCACCTGATACGGCGACCAAAGGCGAAACTTTTCTTTGGCACAATGTTGATGACAAGCTTCAGGTCGGCGTCGCATATCTTTGGAAGCAAGGCGCGTTCCGTGGACTTGCAAATTATTTGTTGATTCCACAACAGAATGGAAAACCCAACCTGCGAGTAGGCATCGGCCTCCAAGGCATTGCAACTGGAAATCCAGGCTACTTTGCAACTAGCGAGAAAGTATGGACTTCTAGAAAGAATGACTATTCTGCATACGTTGGCATTGGATTTCGTGCGAATGAGAACCATGCTCACATGTTAGGCGGAGCAAAAGTAACGCCAAACCATGGTCCATGGACTATTGGCGTGCAACTTGATGGCCATAGCAAACACCCGTTTGTCACTCGTAGAATGGCGCCTAACATTGCGCTTGGCGCCTATTGGATTGAAACGAAGAGCTTAGGCGTAATGATTAGCTTGAGTAAGTAAGAAAATTACGAATTACAAATTACGAATTGGCAATTACGAATCACGAATCATTGATCGTCGTCACAATACACGATTTGCAATTCTCAATTATTAATTCGTAATTCGTAATTATTATGCCTACCAACAATTCCTATCGCTAGTACCGAACTTGGTTATCACATACCCATTTCGCTCTTCTTCCAAGCGATACCAGTGATACACGCTCGTCCTTCGGCCCCATGGGTCTGTATATTCATGTCGAGCAACGACTTCAACTTCATCTCGATATGTTTTCACGGATTCGATTTCGTACCGGCGCGTTTGGGAATTGAAAATACCGTCCAGCATCAGGTCGTAAAAGTCATCGGATTCAATTGAATAGTCGTAGTTGCCGTTGCTGTAAATGTGAATTCTATCCTTGCCAGAAATCAATCGTCCAAGCGCACGGCGATCTTGATTTTCAAACGCTTTTACAATATCGTCTATTGCATAGTCAACGTCTGAACGGTTGTTATAGTAATTCCTATTGTTCCAGGAATCATAACGGTTGTACCGGTAATCATTCCCGCGCCAGATTACGATTGGCAAACTAATGATCCGAATGCAATTGTAATTTAGGTAACCAGGCAACGACGAATAGTAGTACCAAGGAGAAACTACGCAACGTGTAGACCAAGGGCTAAATACATAGCGGCTGCTCCAGAAGTAATCGTCGCACCAGTCATTGTTATAGTGGTAATAACCGTTTCGCCATCCATTGTCGTAAATGTTCCCACGCTTTCGAGGGTTATCTTCACGCAAGACTTGGTTCGCAAGGCTCTGCGAACTCGGGGCACCTCGAATGATAACAGGTTCAATTCTTCCGCGGCCAGTGTTAGCATTGTTTACGGAACCGTCGTAACCTCCACGGTCGTTTCGAGGTATTCGACCCAAAGGTTCCGAGCCCTGTTTGATCCCAGTAGGACCATTTCCGCCTCGCACTGGAGGATTTGAATTCGGATTTTCGCGTCCGCTGCCAGATGGAGGATTGTTTCCCCTGGTAATCGGATTTTCTCTCGGTGTGCTTCCGCCACCCGTTTGAGGAGGATTCTCTCGTGGTCTTGGAGCTTCTCGCCCGCCGCCTGCTTGAGGAGGATTTTCTCGTGGCCTCGGAGCTTCTCTACCACCGCCTGCTTGAGGAGGATTCTCTCTTGGCTTTGGAGCTTCTCGCCCGCCGCCTGCCTGGGGTGGATTCTCTCGTGGCCTTGGAGCCTCACGTCCGCCGCCGGATTGAGGAGGGTTCTCTCGTGGTCTTGGAGCTTCTCTGCCGCCGCCGGATTGAGGCGGATTCTCTTTTGGCTTTGGAGCTTCACGTCCACCGCCAGATTGGGGAGGTGAAGAAGGAGGGCGGTTTCCACCACCGCTACCCTTTTGAAGTTGTGCACCAGCCGTTACAGAAAAAAGTACAGCTCCGGCACTTAAAATTGCATACCAACGAAGTGATTTCATGATTTCCTCACAAATATAGTGAGTCCATTCGGGGACTCGTATCTATGAAACGATTCAGACCGTGATGTAGTTACGAACAATTACTACTGTACACCAACTTTTTTGGGAGTGCGCGGGCTTGACCGCGGTTTTCTTCATTTTCGCTTAAGGCAAAAAGGAAAACCGACAATGTCGGATGCAGTATTTGTCCTCTTTCCATTGTCCTTTATCCAATTTCCACCTGAACCTGCCAAAATTAACAATATGGCAAAGAAGCAAATTGGAGTGATTCCCGGCGACGGCATCGGCCCTGAGATAATGGACGCGACTATTCGCGTTCTCGAACAGACAGGTTTCGAAGCCGATTGGGTCTACCTCGACGCTGGCCTCGCTGCAATCGAAAAGGGCAAAGCTGCAATGCCTGATGACACAATTGAGACCATAAGAAGGCTCGGAATTGGACTGAAGAGTCCAACGACAACTCCTGTTGGCAAAGGGCACGTCAGCGCAAATGTTGCCCTTCGAAAAGCTCTCGATCTCTTTGCAAATGTTCGCCCATCCAAGTCAATTCCTGGAGTCAAGACTGCATTCAGCAACAAGGAAATTGACATAATCATCGTTCGCGAGAATACGGAAGACCTCTATGCTGGCATCGAATATATGCCTCATCCAGATGTGGCTCAATCCATTAAAGTTATTACTCGTGATGCCAGTTCGCGGTTGTTCAAATACACTTTCGATATGGCGAGAAAACAGGGCCGAAAGCTTGTGACTGTAGTTCACAAGGCAAATATCATGAAGATCAGCGACGGGCTCTTTATCGAAGAATTTTACAAAGCTGCCGAACTCAATAAGGACATTGAGGCTAAAGACATCATAGTTGATAATTGCTGTATGCAACTTGTCATGAGGCCAGAAAAATTTGACGTACTCGTAACCCAAAATCTTTATGGCGACATTCTTTCCGACCTTTGCGCTGGACTCGTGGGTGGACTCGGTCTCGCTCCAGGAGCGAACATCGGTGTAAATTGTGCGGTTTTTGAAGCTGTCCATGGTTCTGCGCCGGATATTGCCGGAAAGGGAGTCGCAAACCCAACTGCACTCCTCATGAGCGCAGTCATGATGCTCAGATACCTAGGTCATCACGAGCAAGCAGATCTTGTCTCTAACTCGATACTAAAGGTGTGCGGTGAAGGAAATGTAGTTACCGGCGACCTAGGTGGAACGGCGACGACAACGGAATACATTGAAGAACTGCTGCGTGTTGCGAGTCTGCAGAAAGCGATTGCCTAAAGGGTTGGCGGTTGTCAGTTGTCAGTTGTCAGTTGGCGGTCAGCGGATAGCAGTTAGTAGCAACCAAGTTCTACTTAATGAGAGTTCAATCCGCGTCCATTCAAGTAGAATCTGGAAGAACTTGACTAGAGCAGTTCTAACGTTTTGTTGGATAGTCCCTTCAATTTGAACTGAGAACCCTATCAACTGCCCACCGCAAACTGCCAACCGCCAACACAAAAAGATGACCATTGTCCTTCTCGGCGCAAAAGGAATGCTCGGTATTGACGTTGTCGAAGAAGTCCAACTGCGAAAATGGAACATCATCGCGCTCGACCTCGAAGATTTCGACATTTCAAACCCAGAAGACTCAGCCCGAATCATCTCAGGCGAATTTGGGGAATTCGATTGGTGCATAAATTGCGCGGCTTACACGGCAGTAGACAAAGCCGAATCTGAACCGGAACTCGCATTCGC
>JANNJE010000004.1:0-7480 GCA_031405735.1 Armatimonadota bacterium
ACAAGGGTTTGGAACCGATGCAGCCATCGTTCGCGCCCGATACTGCTTTGATGTACTCGGACTTCGAATCCTGTATTCAAGCATTTTAGAAGACAACGAGCGCTCTTTGAAAATGCAGTTGAAGGTTGGTTACGAAGTGTGCGGAACGATGCCGAAGAAGTATTGGAAGCGTGGGAAGTTTCGAGATGAAATTCGGACCGTTCTAACCAAAGAAAAGTTTTTGGAACTTTCAAGGACCTAAATGATAGCGGATTATATTCGGCAAGTAATTGGCCGAAAACGGGACTGTTTGAAGATTCCCACTATTGTTTCTGGCATCCCTCCAGGATGCATAGATCGAACGGACTTTAAGCCCGGAGTCTCATGAATTCGACTCCGGGCTAAACTCTTTGATCCCTCTAGGATCATTTTTCAACACTCCCCTCCGGGATTGTTGAAAAATGATCCTAGAGGGATCAAAGCCTAGTAGCCTGCGGTCTCTCAAGTTCGACCGACGGTACAAATTGCACCGAAATCCAGCATCCTGAAGGGATGCTAGAATTGATAATCAGAATTTATCAACATTCCTCTCAGGGATTGTTTCTCAACGGTCCAGAACCATGCCTAGAGCGAGTTAATGTTGCCGCTATTCGCGGATTCTAAGGCTGCCAGTGCTGCGCTAGCTTTTTTGCGGCATTCTTGCTCTTCGTTCACAGGAACCGAATCCCAAACAATCCCCGCGCCAGCCTGAACGTGCGCCATTCCGCCAGACATTACAATGGTTCGGATTGAAATGGCCAAGTCCAGGTCGCCAGTCTGGCTGATGTAACCAACGGTTCCTGCGTACGGCCCACGCTGACTCGGTTCGTGCTCATCAATGATCTGCATGGCACGAACCTTTGGCGCGCCGCTAACTGTTCCCGCCGGAAACGTTGAACGGATGAGAGTGTACGCATCTTGCCCTTCTGCGAGTTCGCCGGTTACGTCGCTAACGATGTGCATGACGTGGCTGTAACGCTCGACTACCATGAATTCGTTGACCGTTACCGAACCATATTTGCAAACTTTTCCAAGGTCGTTTCGTCCTAGGTCTACAAGCATCAGGTGCTCGGCACGCTCCTTTTCGTCTGCCAATAATTCCGTGGCTAGCCGCTCATCATCTTCCAAACATGTGCCCCTTGATCGCGTTCCGGCTATGGGCCTTACTCGGGCGGTCTGCTCAAAAAGACTGACCAAAAGTTCCGGCGAAGCCCCAATCATATCGAAATCTTCGAGCCTAAGTAGGAACATATAGGGCGAAGGGTTGAGAGTGCGAAGCGCACGATAAACTGTAAGCGGATGAGCATCGGCTTTTCGGCTGAACCGTTGCGAAAGCACCATCTGAATCCCTTCGCCTTGCCCGATCAGGTCAATGATCTTTGAAACTGAATCTTCAAATTCTTCTGGTTTCCAATTCGATTGCGGCACCGAGGATTCGCTTCTTCCTGCGGGCAGTTCTGGAATAGGGCGCTTTAGGCGAGAAGACACACGTTCAATCTCAGCACAAGCCGCCTCATAGCCTTCGGCAGTGCCTTCGGCGAGAACAATAATCCGCAAAAGGTTCTTCGCATGATCGAAGACAACTACCGACTCTGGGATCATCATCACCATGTCGTCAAGGGCAAGAACGTCTTCAGGAGGGCATGGAAGATTCTCAAAAAATCGAACAAGGTCATAGCCCATCATTCCGACGGCGCCGCCCACGAATTTCGGCATTCCTTCTAAATGCTTGCTTGTAAGCGGTCCGATTTCTTCTTTCAGTACATCAATCGGATCTTTGCCTTCAGGAATTTCGAAATGCTGCAATCCAGCGCGAGTTTGCCGACGAGCCTTGTGCCCATTTGTACGAAGCACCACCTTTGGCCGTGAACCTAAAATCGAATATCTGGCAAGCTGCTCGCCGCCGGTCACCGATTCGAGCAAAAAGCTGTAAGTTTCGTCGTGCGAAAGCTTCCAATAAGCGCTAAGGGGCGTTTCCATATCCGCCAAGATATCGCGATAGACAGGCGACAAGACATCGTCTTGCGCTGAACTGAGAAAATCTTCACGCGATGGAAGCTGCATCGGCTGAAAAGTTTAGCATTTTGAGAACCCAACTGGAAATTTAGTTCTAACTGATAGTGGGAAACTGCTTTTGCGTTCAGAACATCGTTTCCAATGGCTGGTTTACGCAGCTTCAATCATCAGAGTTTCTCTCGCCCGGAAAACCTCTTGATTCAGTACGCTTCGAACAACTACGAGCTGCTCTTCGGGAAAATTCATGTTGGCAACTACCGTTTTGTCGAACTCGGGAATGTACCCTTCGGGAAGGGGAATTGTTGAAAAACCGCATTGATGTGCTATCGTATTTGCTGCTGAAACGTAGATCGTTGTATCATGGTCAAGTGTGTCTTGTTCGACACTATGGTGATATCGAATCGCGTTGTGAATCTCTATTGGCAAGTTCCACTTTTCAGCAAGTATGCCACCGACTTCGGAGTGGTCGAATCCAAGAATTTCTTTCTCGGCTTTGTGAAGCTCGATGTCCTTTTCTCTGGCCAATTCAATAGCCTTGCCGAGTTCAACCGGAAGGAAGCGCTCCATTACTACGAGTCCAATGTCATGCATCATGGCTGCAGAATACAAATCTTCCGCTCTGGCTGGGACTAGCAGCTTGCCAAGAATTCGAGCGGCAGTTGCCGCTGCAAACGAGTGTTGCCAAAACGCAACTTTGTCAAATCCTTTTACTTTGCTCGTTCCTCCACAAATGCTCCGAAATGAGAGAGCTAGAATGACTGACTTGAGTGGGTTCAGACCCAAAACGGCAACCGCTCGATCAATTGAATGAACCCGATAGCCACCATAATACGTGCTGTTTGCAGTTCGGAGAAGCTTAGCGGTTAGGCCACTATCTTTTTCCATAATCGCTTCGATGTCTTTTGCATTAGTGTTTTCGTCGTTCACCAATTTCAGGACAGCAATAACAACATTCGATAATGCGGGCAAATTCTCGCTGCGTGAAAGCTTGATGGCGATTCGATCCAAATCCACATTCCAATTATTGACTCCATTCTAGCAATTCTCTAGCTTAAAGTCGAGTTCAGTGTGCAAAGTGAGGAATGCGAACCTATTCGTTCGAGAACCTTCACCAATCCAACGGAAGTAGCGGCAACTGTCAAAATGCTGAGATGATCTTACGTTGAGCTTTGAAGGGGACCGTCGAATGACTGTCGTACAATGGGACTATGAATTGGCAAGAAGTAAAAACCGTCGAACCGGATAAGCGAAGCGGCAAGCCATGCATTCGGGGAATGCGCGTCACAGTATCCGACTTTTTGGACTGCCTTGCTTCAGGAATGTCCTTCGAGCTAATCGTCTAGGAATTTCTGTACCTCACAGAGAATGACATCCGGGCATGTTTGGCATTCGCTGCAGAGAGCGCGCAGATAGTGAGTGTTCCAACCTTTTCGAAGGAGCCAAGGTGCCGCAATAAGGAAACTACCCTCCATCCCCTTGCCCCGTCCTTCCTTTTCGACGAAAATTCAAGATAGAGAAAATGGAGGTAGGGGAATTCGGAGATCTGCGCTATTCACCAAACCCACGGAATCAGACGCTTCGTCCCCTTCACATATTCCAAATACTCAGGATACGCATCCTTCAAATAGCTCTCCTCCGCCCGGATTTTGGTAAGGAGCACGGTGAGAAGGAACGCAAAGAGAATCCATGAAAGTGGGCGAGAAGAAAGGCAAACCGCACCTGCCGCCAAGAGCAAGCCCAGGTACATCGGGTTGCGAACGAAGCTATAAATTCCTGAAATTTTGAGACCCTTTCCATTTGGGCTGGCGAGCACACGAAACGAGTTCCCCAAACCAACTCGGCTGGCCAGCAAAATGCAAAGCGCGATGCCAAGTCCAATCTGAGAAGACAGATTCAGCGGCCATGCATCAATTGCGACCATGACAAATGCGGCGAGCAATACGATTTGGGCAATCAGCACCACCCAGTCGTTGAGTACTGAATCGGCAATTGGTTCGACCGGCGCATCCATCGGCGCGGGTGGCGGTGGCTTACTTGAAGGGCTTCTGAAATGGCTCATTTTTTAGTAGTTTGCGGTTGGCGGTTAGCGGATAGCGGTACAAGGCGACTGGTTAGCAAGTTGTCAATGGGTGGCTGGCAAATGGTTGGCAACCTGCTCGCTTCCCCATTTCCACAATCGCTAATCCAAAGTCCACAATCTAAAATAGTCAGCACACTGGGACATTATGGCTTGACTGCCTTCAAATTGGGGAAGCGAATCAAACACAAAAGAGCCGCGGCGTCTCTCCTTCGCCGCGGCAAGTGGAACAGTTTCGTAAAGTTTTCACATGCGTCGAAGGCGCATTTTGTCAACTTCATAGCCCTTAACTGATGATGATGGAGAAGTAATAACAATTTGAATCCTTACTTCGCCTGTTGGAAACACAAATCCGGTTCCGCTAAAGGGACCGAAGTTTAGATTCTGCAAGTTACCGTCTATTGTTTGACTTCCAATGTTTAGTGTGCCTCCGCCAGTATTGGATATGAAAACGGTTGCCGTTGCAGTTCGCGTGGACGGGGAGCCTGTTCCAACTGTGCGTAACGCTGTCCAACCTCCTCCATCAGTTGTCATATCGCAGTAAGCGTTATAGAAGCTGAACTGTATGACCGACGGATTCGAGGACCGCGTATCGCGCTTCATTTTGGCTCTAAAGAAATCGTCGTGCCATGTGAGAACCTCGTTGACTCTTTGCACCTGTCCGCCTCGCGTTGTTGGCAGGATAGTAACTACGTCGGGAACTTCATCGCCCGAGTTTGTCATCATTGCTGGGAAGCCAACTTCGGAGATTAGCGATTTTCCTGCAATAGCAGTTCTTACGTCGCAAACAGTAGCGTTTGTCAAGATAATACTTTTTGGCTCAAATGTAACATCCACGTCCATTCCTTGTTCCTGGATCATACCTATCGGATAAGCGCGAGCCTGATTGATGCTCCGAATTGAATTGAAAACCTCTGGATACTTGTTGTTAAGCATGTTCCAAACCGTTCCTGCACCCCTTGCTCCATAAGTTGTCCCGGCAACTGTGTTTATCGTTGAATTTTCGAAACCCGGCGTAGGAGGGACTACAAATAGGTCATCATCTACATAGTCCATAAAACCCCTTGTGCAAGCTTGGTGTATGTCCCAATACGATCCGCAAGCGACGTCGTAGATACCCGTGTTGAGTCCGCCTTCCTTGAAATCCACAACTTCAGATTCCGAATTGATTCCAAAGCTAGTTATCTGCCATGTGTTTCCGCCGTCTTCTGTTTCCCACTTACATGCCCGCCATTCACCGCTTGCGATTTGTGCCCTACCAAAAAAGATGGTTCCGGTGTCTTGCGCTGCATTATCAACGACAGCGTTAATCTGGCTATTCATTCCACCTAGAGTTCCCAGATTCCGAACCGTGACGGGAAACCCTTGCGTCCACTCCCAATATGTAGCTACGGTATTCCCGGTTCCGGTTTGCGTTGAACCTCCGATAAAGTACGTTCCGTTATAACTTGCAATTGAATGAGCATTTCCTTGTGGACCGCCGAGCGTAGGAAGTTGGTTGACCGTAATCGTGTCACCTGGCCCATCTACCCAAAGAACTGGCTTCCAAACTCCGCCAGCATTCTGGGCCGAACCAACATGCCCAGCCCAATGCCCTACTTCATGCGTTCCAGTATCGCCAAGGCTGTTGGGTCCGCCTAGTCCCGGAAGCGGCACTCCAAGGTAGTCCGGCCCTTCCCACTTCACGGCTTGAGTCGTGTTAGCTGTAGGCTTTACAAATCCTGTGACAACGTACACATCGTTGAACCGATAGACATAGGTCGCCACGCCGCCAGTAGCTGGTGAAGGGAGCACCTGTTGGCTGTATATGTCCATCGCCGTGCCGGATGTGAACAACAGCAGGGTTGTAGCAAATGCCACAACAACCAATGCAAAATTACCAAGTCGTTTCTTCATGTCTGTTTTCTCCAATTAGAATTTGAGCTGTCAACAAGTACTAGCTCCGCACAATGAAATTATCAAGGATGGTGCGTCACAAGATCGTCACAGAAACCGAAGAAGTTAGAATTTTAGGGCAAAACTTGCAAACTGCATCTTGTGGCGAGACCTGCGAAGTTACCCGTTCCGAGTTAACAGGAATTTGCAAATTGAACCTAAAAGGAAGAAGGCGAAGACGAGTTTCAAATATTCTTACGAAAAGTATGTTCGAAAATACCTGTTTCGCTGTACAGTAGTGTATCGGTCATAGGAGGAACTATGCGAAAACGTGCATTTACACTTATTGAACTTTTAGTCGTTATTGCAATCATTGCAATTCTTGCGGCAATTTTATTCCCTGTCTTTGCTCAGGCAAAGGTCGCCGCGAAAGGCGCGGCGAGTGCTTCGAATATCCGGCAGCACATTATGTCCTGGATCATATATGCTGGCGACTACGACGACATGGCCGTTCCGTATGCAACTCCCGATCCTGGGCCCCTGCTTTTCAATGGACTTAACTACTCTCCTTGGGGACAATTGCTTAGAACTTATACGAAGAGTTCGGAACTGACCCAAGATCCGTTGGTTCAGTCCAATGCGATCGAAAACGGCATTCCAACTCACTTGCTTTGGCCCTATCGTCCTCAGTATGGATATGCATTTACGGTTTGGAGTCCTTTGACAGCAATCTCAATGGACGGGAATCCGCAGCCTCAATCGTTAACTTCGGCTGGCTACCCGGCGGAAACAGTCACTTTCACCGGCAGAAAAAGCCGCCAAACCTTAGATTGGGTATTCACAGGCACAATCATGTGGATGGCACAAGCTGTTGCTCCTCCATATTGCGGAGGAGGTGCCTCGCCCTTGGCTCAAACCAATGTAAACCCGCAAAGCTTGTGTGCGATTCTGCACCGATGGGGGACAGACGGACAGGCGGGATTGCCAAATCAGCCTACGGATCAAGAAGGCAAACGGACTGGCGGCGTTGCCCTTCGCAAAACAATGATGGCTTCGGTCGCCTTTGCCGATGGGCATGTGAAGTTTCTGACCTCTGCGAAATTGGCACAAGGAACGAACTGGAATTGGAACAGCACGGCTGCTCAAATTCAAATGACGGATGTAGAGAGGTATATGTGGGATCTCGACTAATTGGCCTGATGTCGGTTGTCTGTTGTTGGTTGTTGGTTGGGTGCGGGTGCGGGTCAAAGCCCGCTGATGAGGCCGCAGCATTCGAAAGCAAAGCCGCCGAGGCCGTTCAGACGAGTGAGAAGCCAACGACAAAGGAGCCTAAATTAGAAATTAATCCTAATTATCAAGGGAGGTAAATCTACAATAGGACAACTTGGCAGGTATTGCCCCCGCAACATTTGTGCGAGGGCAATTTTGCTTACGAAATCGAACCCAATCGTTAGATTGTTAGAAATAAAAAAATACCCTGGCGGTTTGCCAGGG
>JANNJE010000005.1:0-4057 GCA_031405735.1 Armatimonadota bacterium
CTTTAAAAGCATCCTTGCGTTACCTAACTCGACTGAGCAATCAACCACCGTGTGATTGATTTGATACGTCAGTAGTTTTCGAGCCTGGATGGTCTGCCGTTTGTTGCCAGCTGCAAACCATTTTTGGGCACTCAATTTTGCAGTTATTGGTTTGAGGACTAAGTAAGGAACACACAGACTCATCGCACCGCGCTGATTGCCTACTTTGACTTCAAACAAAATGGTAACAACAACATCCGATGGTGGGGCAATCTGTACAAATTGTGCACTAGTCTCAATGCCCTCAATGCCAGGATTGACGATGACAACGCCTTCCCAAGCGCTTTTGAGACCTGCAAACATTCGTTCGATCACCTGTCGAATCAAGGGCCGTTCAATATCAGTCAGAACGCTTCGATTGAACGATTGTCCTGAACCTCCCAACATTCGATCAATGATCGAAAATATGAGGGAAAACTCAACTTCTAAAACGGCTTGGCCCGTTAACGGCGGAAGCGACATGATTGTGAAAACTGATTGGTTGATCGTTCGCAAGTACTCCTCGTATGGGACTTGTTCAAGCGAAATCAGATCAATGGAAACTGGCGTGCGTAAATAGGCGGATAGGCTCGAAGCAGAGAGCCGGGCAAATGTTTCATGGAGCATTTGCAAAGTACGTAGCTGGTCTTTGCTAAATTTGTCTGGCCTTCGAAAGTCGTAGACTTCGTAAGACACCGTTGTTTTCGCAGATTTTTTACGTACGAACGAAGTGCCAGTCGCCGCATCAGTTTCTCTTTGCGACCCCGGCGAAGCAGATCCAGGCTCCGCCTCACCCGAATTGAGTGAATTCAAGAGACCTTCGATTTCAGCTTGCGAAAGTATTTCCGACATACCCTACCAATTTTCAGCCCCATACCGGGCTATCAGTTTGGTTATCGGAAATTACTGCTCCTTCATTAGGCTTGTGACATCAAAAACTTGACAATCCGCTTGAGTGTTAGCCTAGGCTCTTTGATACTCCGACCATTGCCGCTCAAATTCGGTCACCAGCGACTCCATTGCTAGAAATCCGCCTTGCCAAAACTCCTCGCTGTTCAAGTCAACGCCAACAGCTTCCATAAGCTCTTGAGGCGTTCTTGACCCCCCAAGCTTGAGCATATCAATGTACTTGCGCTCAAACTCTGCACCACCTTGTTTTGCCATTTGATACAGAGACATCGCAAGCAGCTCTCCAAACGAATAGGCATAGACATAAAAAGGGGCAAAGAAAAAGTGGCCGATGTACCCCCACCAATGCCGATGCTGCTCACCCAAATTTACTGCGTCGCCAAACATTTCTTGGAGTTTTTCGTGCCACAAATCGCCAAATTCTTCCGGCGCAAGTTCTCCCTCCGCTCTGCGTTTTTCATGGCACGCCTGCTCGAATTGAAACATCGCAGCCTGTCGAAAAACAGTTGCGAACATCGCCTCGATTTTTTCTGCAATCAAGGCCAACTTATCCTTAGGCGAAGCTTGAGAAACTAGATTTTCAAAAACCAGCATTTCTCCAAAAGTTGATGCAAGTTCGGCCAACGGCAAAGTCCCGTGAAAGTTCAAATACGACTGTTCCCGACTCAAAGAGGCATGCACGCCATGCCCCAATTCATGAGCCAGCGTCATGACATCGTCCATTTTGTTCATGTAGCTCATCAAAACAAACGGATGCGTATCAGGAGTTACATACATACAGAATGCTCCACCTGTTTTGCCCTTGCGAACTTCGGCGTCAATCCAGCCTTTGTCAAAGAACTCCGCCGCTCGATCCCGCATCGTGGAACTCATTGAACCAAAAGAGTTCAATACGATTTCCTTTCCTCGATCCCAATCTACGGCTTCGTCTGTTTCAAAAAGCGGCGCGTAACGGTCAATGTGGGTTAGCTCGGCCAGGTCGAGAATCTCGCGTTTGACCTTATAGAACCGCGCGACAATCGGATAATTCTCACGGCACATCCGAATAACCAAATCAACCGTTTCCTTTTCTAGCTCATTGCTCAAATGGCGAGAATGCTCAGGATAAGCGTGCTTGCGGAGTCTGTCGCCGACTTTTTTGTCTTGTAGCAAGTTGTTGTAAGTAAAAACGAGAACACGCTGGATCTCCAGTAGGCCAGCAGTAAGCGCATCTGCACCGGCCTGTCGAACGCTTCGGTCTGCGCTTCTCAACAGATTTGTCGTTTCTTCAAGCGATTTTTCCTCAATCAATTTTGTCGCCGGGTTTCGAAAGTGAAAGACATGATTGCTTGTGACTTCATCATGCAATCGCACCCAAGCACGGCATCCTGTATTCGCAGTTTCTTCTAGGATTATTTCTTCGGCTTCGCTCAAACGATGCTCGCTAAGTGCGCGAATGACGCCAACGTAATGCCGAAATTTTGCCAAACGCTCATCAGCCATTAGTCTAGAAATGGTTTCCGAACTAGCAACTTGAAGCTCTAATTCAAAGAAGATGAGTTTTACGCTGAGCTCCGTTCCGCGCTCCATTTGCTTTTGCAAAAAGGCGCCGTTCGCCGGATTGCTTGTGTCGCCCGCAAAATTGAGTTCAGCATAATTGTATGGCTTGGCAACTTCGTTACTGATTTCTTCAATCGCAACTAACGCTCCCAGAAGCGTTTCGACTTGTAGGTTTGGGTCTTCAATCTTGCCACGATACAAATCTGCAAACTTGTCCGCAGAATCGTAGACTCCCTTCCAAGTCGCGTCAATTGCAGGGTCGTCCAACCCTTTGTAAAGAGTGGTCAAATCCCAGCGGACGTTCGGAGTCGAAGTTTGTACAGCAGAACTCATGAATTCAATTATGGCTCCCTATGTCGCTGTCCATTTCTCTAAATCCATTCGGATTCAGAACGGTATGCTCTCTGCGTGTTTGTCACGTTCGAAGGACCTGAAGGAGCCGGGAAAAGCACCGTTATCGAGAAGCTTGCTGTACACATGAAGGCAGCAGGGCATGACGTGTTGTGCACTCGCGAACCCGGTGCAGGAGCCCTTGGAAAGGCTATCCGCGAAATTCTCCTTGAAGGTGAAGGAATGCCCCCGTTGAGCGAGTTGTTCCTCTTCCTAGCTGACAGGGCGAACCATGTCGCAACAATTATTCGACCTGCATTGGAAAGCGGAAAGATTGTTCTTTGTGACCGTTACTCAGATTCAACCGTTGTATATCAAGGAGTTGCACGCGGACTTGGTGCAACTCTACTACGACAATTGAACGAAATCGCGACGGAAAACCTAATCCCTAATCTCACAATCCTCCTTGATCTGGAACCTGAAATTGGTCTTTCGCGAGTTACTGATTCCAATCGGCTCGACAAAGAGCCTGCCCACTTTCACGACGCTGTCCGAGTGGGCTTCTTCTGTGAGGCCAGCCTTGATGAGAATCGATGGAGAATCGTAGATGCATCCCAGCCTCTTGAAGCTGTGATTCACGAGTGTTTGAACCACATCCTAGCGCGGTTGGATTAGCCCAATTGACGACTACTTGCGGCGATATCCCAATTTGGGTCCCTTGCCATTGTCAGACTCGATCATCAACAAGCCGTCTTTGGGCGTAAGCCAAATCGGATCGCTCTTTACATCATTGCCCTCTATCCCCATCAGCTTCTTGGGGACCAATTTGATTCGAGGACCATCAACTTTCCAATCACCTTCCTTTTCAACCATGATCACGAACACGAACGTATTGTCTGCCTTAAGTTCAATGGTCGAACTCTCTAGGATTCCCTTAGTCATCGGCCAATCCGCCTTCTGCTCTTTTGTGAGGCTCGACGTATCTACGGTAGAAAGATCAGCAGCCCATTTCCCGACATAACTTGATTCGTTGCTGCGAACGCTTGGAGTAACAGGTTTGGACACAACTGGATCTCGAGTAAATGTTACGGATTCGGTTGCATTTTTTGTCCCTAAGAGCAAGATTGATTTCCCATCGTCGCTTATCGTTGCCGTCATTGGCTCGCTGAATTCGGGTCCTGGCTCTCCTACCTGCTGAAGCTCTTTAGATTTCGCTTCCGTCATTCCCGCAATTTTGGTCGCCTTTAGAGTGAGGTTCTTT
>JANNJE010000006.1:0-2887 GCA_031405735.1 Armatimonadota bacterium
TGAACAGAAACTTGTCTGGATCGTCTCGAAGCGGCAACATAAGTGGGGAATCTTGGATTGCGCTCTTAGCAAGGTCCGGTTCATATTTAAAGGTCCCAAAGCTCTGGCCGTCGTCCTGGCTGACTACAGAGATCCTCTTACCCAATAGAATGACGTCGGCAATCATTGGCCTTCGCTCCATTCCCAAGGAGCTGACTTCTCGGACTTACTTTTTCGCGCTCTTTGCCGTACTTTGCCTTGCAATTTGAAGAGATCAATAGGGCGCGGTGTTGGAGTAGGCAACAATACTTCAAATCGGTCCAATATCTCGAGGGTTCGGCAGATTGCAATAAAAATAGTAAGGCGAGTGGCGACCTCGCCGGATTCGAGCCGCTTCACGCTTTGTATTGAGACGCCTGACCGTTCGGACAGCTCCTTTTGCGTCATGTTCTTTTGAAGCCGGATCGTGGCCATTCGCACGCCAATTTTTTGGAGTACTGCTGAATCGGATAATAATGGGCCAATTCTCATAAAAGACCTTTACAGGACTATCATGGCACAAAATTACATTTAACAGACCTTTTCAGGACTATTACCCTGAAATCAGCGGAAGCGTGACATTCATCCATCATGCGATCAGCAATGTTAACTCAGAGCCAACGCCACTGCCAGAATTCACCCTTTGCAATAACTAGCACTCTTTGTAGTGGTTGCAAGCCGAAGACCATGGCATGAAGTGTTCATAGCGAACTCTGCAGACCGTTCTGTGGCATGTTCGTTCATTGATAAGTGGAATTGATGTTGAATTGCAACGAAGGACATGACAACCGGAATCGCCTCGCGGTAAAGCTTTCTGACATAAGAGCAAGTTCGAAGTCAGGGAATTCCTTTGCTCGTTATATGCTGGCAGCGGTTGTTCTAGTGAGCCTTGGCACCAATGCGAATTCCAAGGGGATAACAAGCAAGTGCGATTCTCCAATCGCGCAAAGACTATCCTCGCTTCCGAAATCTGGTTGGACATCGGTGATTTTGAAGCTGGACAAGTTGACGCCGGATAGAGACTCCAAACTCAATGCACTAGGCTGCGACATTTACCGCCGCTTGCCAATTATCCGGTCAGTGGCTGCCCGAATCCCGAATCGGAACTTGCAAAAGGTGGTGGCACTTTCCTTTGTGCAAAGAGTGTCGCTGGACGGCGTGATCAAATAGACAAACAAATCGAATTTTTAGGACACCTGGCCGGCACGGCCAGCAATCGAGAGTTGTACTGCACTAGAAAAGGACGCTAGAGCACTTCATTAACGAATCAGAAAATCTACAACGAAAACACGAAGATTCCGAACTGGCAAACTGATCCGAAAGGGCAGGACGCAAAGCTACAGGGCCTTCTCGCCAAAACAGGCGAACGGCAGCCTAGCTACCGAAGTTCTTCTGATGTGAATAAAAAGGGTTAAGAACATGAAAACCAATACGAAGAACTATCGCATAAAGAGTATTTTGGGCGCAATCGTTACTCAAGCAAGTCTCCTCGGAATGCTCGCTTGCACGAGTCTTCCAGCCATTGGAGACGACTTCACTGTCAAACATTCTAGAGCCGATCTTGCGTTCAGCCAGTTTGGACTAACTGGAGCAGGAGTTGGCGTTGCAATATTGGATTCCGGCATTCATCAAATTGACGACTTGAAGGACATGGCAACCGGGCAATCCCGAATTGTATTCACAAAAGACTTCGTCACCGGGAGCACCATCACCGAAGACAAGTGCGGCCATGGAACCCACATTGCTGGGCTCATCGGCGGTAGTGGCTTTGATTCGACAGGAAGCAACTATTTTCGCACCTATTATGGAATTGCACGAAAATGCAGCTTCATCAATGTGCGCGTGCTAGATGACAAGGGCCAAGGAACGGTAAGCCAGGTCATTTCCGGCATTCAATGGGCTATTGAAAACAAAACTCGATACAACATTCGGGTCATGAATCTGTCGCTTGGACATCCTGTCGGTGAAGGATATGCTACCGATCCTCTTTGCCAAGCGGTTGAAGCTGCATGGAAAGCAGGAATCGTAGTCGTATGCGCAGCAGGCAATGGCGGTCGTCTGAATGAAACTCAAGATCCAAGCGATACAAATGAAGGCTGGGGAACTGCTTATGGTACCGTTCAATCGCCGGGCAATTCGCCGTACGTAATTACAGTCGGCTCAATGAAGCAAACCGATGGACTTCGTATCAACGATAAGATTGCAACGTATTCTGGACGCGGTCCTTCCAGGCTGGATTACGTCATGAAGCCCGATATCGTCGCACCAGGGAACAAAGTCGTTTCCACTGACGCAGACGGAAGCTACCTAGTCACTCATTTTCACAATAACAGGGTTTCAAAGTCCGAATATTGGTACAACATCACTCGCAAAGATCCGTCGGACAAATACTTCCGTTTGTCAGGAACGTCCATGGCAACACCTGTCGTAGCTGGAGCGGCGGCTCTAATGATTCAAAATAATTCCGCCCTCACGCCGGACATGATCAAAGCTAGATTGATGATTTCGGCAGATAAATGGCTCGACGACAACGAAAACTCTGACCCATGCACCTATGGTGCTGGATTCTTAAACATCACAGCGGCTTTGGCCTCAACAGCAACGCCGACTATGTCAGCTCTCAGCCCAAGCCTTGTTCAGGATGCGAATGGCAACGTGTTCGTAGACCCTGCACGTGTAATTTGGGGAACAGACATCAATGGCAATCGTGTTATCTGGGGCACAGCAGGCGTGGAGGACATTCGAGTCGTATGGGGCAACCGAGTGATTTGGGGTGAAAGCCTGAATATCTTGGACGCCAGCCGGGTTATCTGGGGCACCAGCGTGTGGGCAGACCGGGTCGTTTGGGGAACATCAACTAGTGCTGTGG
>JANNJE010000007.1:0-2832 GCA_031405735.1 Armatimonadota bacterium
TGCAATGGTCTATTTCCTTCATTTTTCGCAAAAAATGTCGCAAGGAACATCGCTTGCAGTGCTTTGCTTGCCTGTTGGGATTTTAGGCGCTCTTAACTACTACAAATCGGGCAGCGTTGACCTCAAGGTTGCGGGAATTCTCGCACTTGGCTTCGTTGGTGGTTCTATGTTCGGATCTAGACTTGCGTTAGGGTTGCCCGAGGCTGCCATGCGAAGGGGATTTGCAATATTCCTAGTCTTGGTAGCAGTTCAAATGTGGTTTAAGCAAACTCCTCTTGAATCGGCGCCCGCCGGATCTTCAACCCAGGCATCGGCGTTGAGTCCGGCTGAAGAGAGTTCCAAATAAGCTGGCCGATTGTACCGTTACCTGTTGGCCCAGCCACAACGCACAACTTTTTCTGACTTCTCGTCATCGCTACGTAGAGTGCACGAAGCTCCTCTGCCATTTCCATTTCCTGCCGCCGAAATGCGATCCAATCGCAAATTGCACTTGCGCCTTTCGATGGCTTGAATGCGATAAGCCCATATTCCCTATCAATCTCAAAAGAGGTTTTGTTTCGTTTTAGTTTCTCTCTTGTTGCAGGAAGGACAACGACTGGAAATTCGAGTCCCTTTGACCGATGCACCGTCATGATCGTCACAGCCTCGGTTCCATCGTCAATTGCTCCGGCATCGCCTTCGCGCACATCAAGCGCTTGCAATTCTCGAAGCAATAGTGCAAGTTGCTTTGGATTCAGCTCGGGACGTTCTGTTGCCATCGTAAAGAGTTTTCTGACATTTGCTAGCTGTTGCCTTCCATTTGGCCTTCGAACCAAGTTCTCCCAATACGGAGTTTCGGCGAACAGTTGGGACAGGACTTCCCAAGCCGAGAGCCTTGGTGCTACTCGGGCAACGGATTCAAACCAGTCTGCAAACGCTGTCAGCTTTACCTGGTCGGATTCGGATAGTTGAAATTCGCTTCTTAGGTTTGATGCAACCTCGCCAGCAAGTGCAAGTTTGACAACTGCATCTAGCGAAAGTCCAACAATTGGACTCCGCAATACGGCGAGCAAGGCGAAATCGTTTCGAGTGTCAGAAAGTGCCTCTAGAATGTTTGCAAGGTCTCGCACTTCTAATCGGAGAAAATAGTTTCTTCCAGTTCCAACTGTTCGAACCGGAATTCCTAGTGCCTCCAACCGATGATTCAAATCCGCAATTTGATATCCCTTTCTTACGAGTATTGCGATCTCGTTAGGCGAATGTTCTTCGCAAAGGTCAGCCACCCATTCTGAAGTTTGGTCGAAACCATCGCACATCCATATCTCAGTTCCTTCGAATCCTTCGATGGCGGCGGAGGAATTGGGAACCATAGCTTTATAGCCTTCCCATTGGTTGCGGAACAGCGCATCAATAGTATGTAGGACTCCTGGTGCTGAACGAAAGTTTTGGGGAAGGTCGAGGGTAGTCGTAGACTCCATTCTGCGTTCAAAGAGCCGAACATCAGCCTGCCGAAACCCGTAAATAGACTGCTTTACGTCGCCAACCACCAATACAAATTCTCCGCCAATTGCCTGAACAAGTTGGTCTTGGATTGGATTGAGGTCTTGCCCTTCGTCTATCAAAACAACTGGATACTGCTGGCGAATCCGATGCTGAATCCTTGAGTTCTGCACAATTGCTTCAACTGCAACGGCTTCAAGACGCGCAAAATCGAATGTTTGAGTTTCGTTCATTTGCTGTTCGAGATAAAGCCAAGCTCGACCCGCCAGATCGGCAATACCGCACGACCACTCTGCTGATTCAACTTCCAATTCATAAATCGTTTCGCAGACTTTGGCACTGGGAATCCAAGAAGGAATGTCGGCTTTCGCAGCCTTGAATGCGCTTCGCAATCTAGTCCAAAAATTGGTGATTTCACTGGGCAGCAATTGATCTTTGACATTCGCCGGAAGTTGGCTTTCAATCGCCTGATAGGCATTTTCAATGAACGCGGATGCTGACAGGTGATTCTCCCTCAGTCCTTGGGCTCCAACATTGGTCCCTCTCAATTGTTGAAGTGCCTTTCGAATTGGAACCAACAATTGCCCGTTTTCGGAAACTTTTCCATAGCTATGTTTTCCTGAAAGGCCCTCGATTACCATTCGGGCTGGGCCTTCGTTTGGAGTTTCCGAGATTGTAATCCTCATTGCCTTCTCGATCAATGAGTGCAAGTCAGATTCGCCCATAATCTTGAAGTCAGGGTCAATTCCAGCGTCGAGGGCGTTTTCTCGTAGAATTCGTTCGCAAAAACTGTGGAGGGTTTGGATAGGGCCAGTCTCAGCAATTTGAGCTTCCCGAACCTTTCCTGCAATGCGAAGTTCCTCAACAATTCGGCGCTTCATTTCTGCTGCGGCCTTCTTCGTAAAAGTCACACAGAGGATTTGGTCGGGCTGAACGCCTTGCTCCACGACTTTTCTAAGATAGGTTGCCACTAAAACCCTGGTCTTACCGCTTCCCGCTGCAGCCTGAACTACTAGTGACGAGTCTTGCGTTGAAACGACTGCCATCTGTTCGTTCGATAGTGAAAAATTACTCATTCTCTTCCATCAAACCGGATTGTTCGCCAAACTCAATTGATCGGCGACAAAGCTCGCCGAAATCGCAAAACGCGCATTGGTCTCCAGGAGAAGCTTCCATCGAATGGCTACGCGAATTCAAAACAGCTTTCTTGACAATTTCACCAGCTTGCGATAGAAATTTCGTTTCTCTCGCATTTACAGACACGGCTTTCAATCCGTCGTTTGGCCGCGATTTCGGCTGACTGCCAGGAATAATTTCATTGCAAACCAATATCCGTTCGCCGTCATCGGCACT
>JANNJE010000008.1:0-3861 GCA_031405735.1 Armatimonadota bacterium
CCTTCAAAACCCTCCAGTTTCTCTAGCTCTTTCAACCGAAGTGGCAATTCCTTTAACTGCTTCCTATGCTCTGGGGAAAGTTCAAATCCCTTTCCATCCTTGAACATCAGGCCATCAAAGTCTTTAGGCAAAACAAATGTATGTCCTTTTGCACCAGACTTTTCCCACTCCTTAGCCATTTTCTCCCACTCAGTTTTATGCTGCTTGGCATATGCATCCCACTTCTTAGCTTGAGCACTCCAGTCCTTTGCGTGAGCCTCGGAGTTCTTTTCCCACTCCTTGCCAAATTTCTCGCCCCAGATCTCCATGTCCTTTCCAAAGGCTTCCATCTTTTTCTCGAAGGTTGCCTTCTCTTCTGGAGTCATCGGAACCATTTTCTTATTTTTTGGATCCCATTTTTGAGGGCTATTGTGATCAAAATTGTAAACGCCTTCTGGCATCTTGAAGTCGAATTTGAAGTTACCTTTCGAGTTCGAGAACTGCTTTTTGAGTTCTTCTGCCAGCTTTCGCATTTCTTCTGAATGCTGTTTGCTAAATTCGCCGTGAGGGAACGCATACTGGAATGATTTGCCATCCACTTTCATTTTGGAAAGGTGATCGTTCAAGTTCTTTGCATCGATGTGGAACTTCTCAGCATACGTCTTAGCTTCCTTTTCGCTCATTTGCTTATACTTCTTTGTTTTGGGATCCAATTTGTAAAACTTCGCTTTGCCGTCCTGACTTTCAATTTTTATCTCTTGTTGATGGTCAAGATCGCCTGCCCAATCCAAACCAAGTTGGGTATCGCTCAACGGAACACCTTCAACATGAACTGTTGGGCCAGGGTGAGTCAAAGCTAGCAACCTCGCAGGACGCAGTTTCAGAGTTTTTCCGTTCTGTTCCCATCTGGCATCCATCATTGTCGCAAGTTCATCCAAGCACTTTCCAAGCGGCATATTGTCAAACTTAGTTGAAATCTTCATCTCGCCAAAAGCCGCAGAATCCGCTACAAGATGAAAGGCCCCACTGGTAAGCTGCCGCAATGCTTCAAACAATGGTGTTTGGTTGAATTCCTTCGTCACAGGCTTTTCCATTCCTTGAAGATTCGAGCCAAAAAGCTTCTCATAGCTACCGATGAGGTGAAACTGGGACGGTTTAGCGCTCCCTCCCGAAGTTGATTGGCTGTAGACCACGCCTGCTAACGTCACTACTGCTAAGGCAAAAACTACACTTGATGATCGAATCGTCATGGATGTTCCCTCCTAGGATTTCCTATCAATCCATACGAAATGCCATTTTTATGGGTTCCCATTTGAAAAGAATAGGTCATTTTGCCTATTCATATATTACAATAGAGTCATGCAGCAGACAGAACGCCAGAAGATTGCCCACTTACTTCGAAGGTTCGCGTTCGGCGCTACTTTGCAGGAAATGGCTCGATACGAGTCGCTTGGGCTACACAAAACCATTGACGAAATCGTTGACTATGAGAAGATTCCTGTCCACAAAGGTGTTTCGCCATGGCAGTTTATCATGCAGCAGGATGGAACTGTGAACCTTGATGTCAATCGGGCCGCAGCATGGTGGGCGTTTGAAATGGTTTCGACCAATCGCCCGATGCAAGAAAAGCTAGCTCTCTTTTGGCATAACCACTTCGCCGTAAGTGCTGCAAAAGTTGAAAATCATCCGACCATGCTGCAGCACCTTGACCTAATCCGTTCAAATGCGAATGGAACGTTTCGTCAATTATTGGGACGGATCACAAAAGACCCTGGAATGCTTCGATGGCTTGACACTGACACAAGCGTTCTCGGTAAGCCAAATGAGAACTTTGCTCGCGAGGTTCTAGAGTTGTTCACGCTTGGAATCGGCAACTATACTGAAAAGGACATCAAAGAGCTTGCAAGAGCGTTTACGGGTTGGAGCATCCGATCCATCTACGCAGGAGGGGGTGATCAAACACGCTTAAAGTCATTCCTTGCGGAGAGCATTGAAATGGAAAGGCCCATCGTCGCTTCGAGCTATTCAGACGGGTTCCACGACAATGGTGTCAAAACTATTCTGGGTAAAACCGCCCGATTTGACACCGAATCTGCCCTGGATATTATCTTTGCACCCTTCGACTGCCAAGCACATTACGAAGAAACTATGGGGCTTCTTTGCCTATCCAGGGATAGAACCCAAAGTCCATGAGCGCCTAATCAAAGTTTATAACGATTCAAAGGGGGACATAAAGTCCCTTATGCTCACGATTGCGATTTCAAAGGAGTTTTGGTCTGAAAAAGCTGTGCGCACCACGATCAAAAGTCCCGCAGACTATGTGGTACCACTTGTTCGACAGCTCGGCATCGGAGAACTGGCAATGAAAGCACAATCTGATGCAGAGAAGCCTACTGAAATGATGGCGATGACTTCCCTTGGAGCGATGCAAATGCCTAACCAGGCTGTATTCGGTGCTGCCGAATTCACTTACAGTGCGATGCGGAGAATGGGCATGAGGCTCCTGTATCCACCTGATGTATCTGGCTGGGAATGGGGACCTGGCTGGGTGGCGCCGGCGATGATGGCGGAACGTATGAGATTCGGAACGACCATTGCAAACCGAGGGCGAATGGCCGCGGTTTCGGAACGAATTCGCAAAACTCTTACAGAAACGTCGTTCCCAGATGATGCTGCACTTGTAGATTTTGTATTGAAGATGTTCGACGCCGAATTTCCAAGTGAAAAGCGGATGATCTTAATTGAAGCTGTTCGAAATTCTGGCGGCGTGGCAGCAATGCAAAGAAACCAAACAGCCTTACCAGTCATGCAAAATCTGTTTCGACTTGTATTTGGTGCTCCCGATTTTCAAATGTGTTGAGATTCAGTAGTTGTTTGGTTTGCCCGAAGTACCACATTTGTTCCAAATCTAAACTATTCAGCTAATCTTGCTGTATGATAGTTTCATGGGCTCTGCACAATTACAAGGAACACTCTGGGGGACTCATGCTGAGGACTGGGCTTATCGAGCAGAACCGACGACTGCTCCTCTTTGGAAAGCAATCCTATCAGCAACGAATGTTCAGCCTGCCACCCAACTCCTAGATGTTGGATGCGGCGGGGGCGGCCTAGCTACGATCGCTTCGAGGTTAGGAGCTAATGTGTCTGGACTGGATGCGTCAGAGAATCTAGTCGCAATTGCGAAAAGCAGGATTCCCAGCGGTCGCTTCTACGTTGGTGATTTTGCGAATCTGCCATTTGAACCATATAGTTTCGACGTTGTGACTGTATGCAACGTAATCCAATTTGTAGACGATCGAGTAGTCGCATTATCAGAAGAATGTTGAAACCGGGTGGCAGGTTCGCCGTCGGAATGTGGGCTGAACCAGAGCGTTGCGAAATGGGAATCGTGTTTAAGATAGTCCAGTCATTTGCTCCTCAAATGCCGCATTCAGGCATGGCCGAACTTCCAACACTGACTGATCGGGGAAGCTTAACCTCTCTAATTGAGTCAGGTGGTTTTTCCATTGAATCAGAAGCCGATGTCGAATGTGTATTTGAATATGAAAACGTGGACGAAGCCTGGAGGGCGTTTCACTCTGCTGGAATGATCGTCGCAGCGACGAAAAGCATTGGTGACGAAGCACTGGGCAACGCAGTCAAAAACGCTCTGCGTGAAGTTGCAGCACACGATGGCTCGATTCGGTTGTCGAATTGGTTTCGTTACGTGGTTGCTGTTTGATTCTCAATTCTCGTACAGCGCATGCTCCATTAGTCTGACGACAAATTCGTCTAAGTGGATATTGCCAGTTAAAAATTGAGAAACAACTCTATTACCTACTTTCCGACAGGTCGCAATACATACCAGCCTTTCTCTTGCGAACTCACGTAACCGGCTGCAAC
>JANNJE010000009.1:0-7959 GCA_031405735.1 Armatimonadota bacterium
CCTCGAAAAGGTCAAGGAGCGCATCGTCGAGTACCTCGCCGTGCAAAGCCGCACCGGCAAGCTGAAAGGCCCGATCCTCTGCCTCGTCGGCCCTCCAGGCGTGGGAAAAACTTCGCTCGGCAAATCCATTGCCAAGGCAACCGGCCGTGAATTCATCCGCATGTCACTCGGCGGCGTGCGCGATGAGGCTGAAATCCGTGGCCACCGCCGCACCTACATTGGATCGATGCCCGGAAAGATCATCCAGTCGATGAAAAAGGCCAAGACACCGCCTATGGACAGTATTGGCGGGACGGAACCCCGCCAGTTCGGCCCATGTGTCTGGTGGATGGAGGCCTGGAGACCGACCAGTTCATGCTTGGCGACGACCTGCTTGTCGCGCCGATCCTAGCTGGCGAGAAGTCCCGAAATGTAAGGCTGCCGAAAGGGAAATGGTATGACTACAAGACCGGCGCTCTCGTCGGCTACGGCCAGACTATCACGGTCTCGCCAACGCTGGCCGATATCCCACTTTTCGTCCGGGAAGGCCGCGCCATCCCAACGGCCCAAAACCCAGCACCCAACTTGGCGCACGTATCACCCACCGCCTCCTACCTGCTCCGTTGCTACGGCCATGGACCGTGGCAAGGCGCGCTCTATGAGGATCGAGGCGACGGCTACGGGTACGAGACGGGCGAATTCGGGTTGTTCGACCTGAAGGTTTCCGACAACGGAGTGAAGGCCACGGCGAACAACAGGGAGGGAACGGGCACGGCGATTTCCCGACCGTTTTCGGTTTTGGAGGTCGGGAAGGGGTGAAATGGCTGGAAGCCAATGAACCTACGAACGTTCCAAATGAAGACGGTACAGTGATTAAGCATGACATTGACGACCTTAGTAGTATTGAGCGGTGCCTTGGGCTGGAGAGCCTCCCAGGAGCCTCAACTCAAGTCTCAAGGCTTGGAAGGTTATATCAGCATGAGCGTAACTGAACCGCCTGAAGCTTTCGGTTATGGCGTGAGCCTGTACGCCGCAGCTTGGCCATTGCTTGATGAGCCACTTCGCGATTTCCAAATCGGGCTGGCCTCAATCTGGATCGTTCCCGAAAACCGCAAGGTGGACTTGCCACTTTTGCCGAAAGGCACGGTCGCTCGGGATAACTGGCCAGAAAGAGGGCCGAGCTATCGGGATGTTTTTCAGACCATCGAGGGCGGGCTAGGATTTTGGGCCAGCACTCGCTTCGGGTCCATAACTGCCAAGTTCCGCATGAACGGTACTGCGAATGGATACAACCATGAGATATCGTCGCCTGGTTGGGGCTTCGGAGATACGCGAGCATTAAGGCCCGATCAGATGGGAATCGCGCAACTCAGCTCATGCCTGCTTGTGCCTCCCGACGGGCTGACCTTTCGCCCGGGTACTTGTGGTGAACTTCTTGGATACGCTTGGATGGCTTTGCCTTTGACCGAAGCGAAGACGACCACGGCAGGGTTGCAGATTCCAACCGGAAACCAATCGTGGACGATGTTCCTCAACACCACCAACTTCAGGGGACCGGTTGCCTTTTATACTCCTGCCACATGGAGCCGAATCTCCCGAATCCATTCGCCTGCATTGGCCCGTGGACTGGATGCTCGGCCTGGACTGGTCACGGGTGGAGCAATCGAAATAAACACTGTGCCACGCTTCCTTACAAAAGATGCAAACGGAGGAACATTTACCAAGATTCCCAAGCTGCAGTTTCCGGTTGACAAAGATGGGCATACCGTTTTGATTCATCAGCTAACCCATTACTCGAAGGACGCGCTCTATAGCCAAGTCGAACAATGGAACGCCGGTGGAAATACTCCAACGGGGAAATTTGACGTAAAAGGGGCGAGTGTCCCCCCTGTTCGAGCCCGTCCACTGACGGTACGGCAAGGTTCTGAAAACACTCCAATCCGCGGCATCGAAAACTGGGTGGAGACCTCGACCTTAGGAGCGAATACGTTTGGTCTCAAATGGAAGCCGAGCGTTCTGGAGCCGTGGAAGGGCGCGACGAAGCGAGGATCCTTCCCAGAGTACTTCCGGCAAGGTGGCACGGAATTGCATGCTATAACCCAATCGGCCGTCCCAAGCGAGACTCGTCTGGTAGCAGCTAATTTCTTGCCAGCGAGCGGCGGTCAAACCTACAGTTCGCCGCCAGGACCGAACGATGTCTGGCACAAGCCCGGTCCCAAAGCAGGACCATTCACTGCAAATCTATCCGATGGGAGCGTGGCGACCTACTATTGGTACCGATTTGTTGATCAGCCGTCCATGCAGGATGCCGATCTGAGCCCAGAGGAGAAAGCTCGGCTCCAACGGATCGTAGAGAAAATTCGCGCTCAATGGACTCCCAAAAAGGAATACATGGCCTCTCCCACAAAGGGAGTTCTGGCGTCTCTTGATCCCGCCTTGCTGGTCAAGCCACCCCGAGGACTCGGAGTTGGCTATGTGCCGATCGTTACGCGCCAGACTTTCAGATAGTAAGATGACAAGCGGTCAGACATCAGCGTAGCTGGGCGGTGAAGTGAAAGCTATCGGCGTCGAACCGCGAATGAGTAGTGGCCCGACCCGACGGCAAAGTTCACTAAGTGATCTTTTGTTTGCTGGATTCTCGCAAACGGCCGCCCGATCTCGGTGATCTCCTCAGCAGACTCTGCCGGCAAATAGATGCGCGCACGCGAGTTTATGGGAATAACAAACTCAAACTTGAGGACCTTTCCTTGCCGAATCCAGTTGCTGACGATTTTGCCGCGGATGCTCTTGTAGCTCGACCTCACCCAGTTGAGGCCATTGGGGGTTTGCGGATGAATCACGATCTGGTCGAAACCAACCGAGTTCGCGGCTGGTTGAATGCCTCCTAGCCAGTTCATCATCCAGTGGCTCACCGAACCAAACATGGGGTGGTTATGAGAAAATGTGTTGTCACTGAACTCCCAGTGCTCCCATAGTGTCGTGGCGCCGTTCTTCAGCATCCAACCCCACCCTGGGAAATCCGGCTGGGTCACGATGGCGTAGGCAAGGTCGCCCCGTCCGTTTCGGGAAAGCACGTCCAACATAAACTTTGTCCCTAGAATGCCCGTCGTGAGGTGGTTGCTATGTTTCTCAATATCTCGCACAAGATATGCGAACACTTTGGGGCGCAATGATTCCGTCACGATGCCAGTGTAGAGCGCGAACGACTGGCTTGCTTGTGTTCCCGGACCCACCTTGCCATTGGCAGAGTCCACGAAATTGGTGAGGTACGCACCACGGATTTTTTCGGCGAGTTGCCTGTAACGAGATTCTTCCGCGCGAAGGTTGAGCCTCATTGCTTGCGCAGCTAAGAGCTTTGCGCTGAGGAAGTACATTGGAGTCACCATCGCGTCGGCAGGGGCGGGCGCCAAGCCCTCGTGGTCGCTCAGACCGTCGGTCACGATGCCGTTTGGATACTTCTTGTCAACCAAGGAAAGCCATTTCTTTGCGGCCGTGTATTCTTCTTCTACGATCCTTCGGTCACCGTAATGCCGGTAAAGCTGGTCGATCAGAACCGGGTGTGCCATCGCCCAGATCACGCCGCAGTATTGGATGCCGATGAATGGCGCAGTGTCGGTGAACATGCCGTCTTTCAGGGCGCTGTCAGACCAATCTCGAACTGCCTTGCCATAGAAGCCCGCCATGTCGAAGTTCGCCATGAACGCCTCGCTGGTCGCCACAATGTCTCCACCGTAGCCCAGTCGCTCTCGGTGCGGGCAGTCCGACTGAACGCTGAAAATGTTCGACAGAAACGTGCGTTTGCACATGGCTTGAATGTCGTTGAGCATCTTGTTCGAGCACTCAAAATCACCGACGCTTTCTACGTCCGAATTGAGCCGCAGTGCCGTAACAGAATCTAGAGGCAGTGGCGCGGGCAAACCGCTGATCTCAACATATCGAAACGCATGAAAGGTAAATCGCGGCGCGTAAATCTCTCCGCCGCCTTTAGCGATGTAGGTGTCTGCCTGCCAGGCGATTTCCGGCGCGCCAGGTCCTCCTGTACTTTCTTTGGTCCCCTGCCGGAAGCCTTTGATCTGTCCCGCCACGCTCGTCATTGGGTTTAGCGAGCCGTCAAAATGCAATAGCTCGCCGTAACGCAATCGAACCTGCGTGCCCCTAGGAAGGTTCAGCCTCAAGCTGATCCAGCCACCAAAATTGACTCCAAGATCGTAGATAAAAATTCCCGGTTTGGGCTGACTGACTTTAACGGCGTTCCATTTCGCAGTGATCCGGATGGGAGGCTGGGACGGTGCGACGAGTTTGCCAACCTTTTCCTGTGCACGTCCGGGAGCGCGCCAGCGAGAGTCATCAAACCCTGTTTTGTCCCATCCGTGCGGCTCCTTTCGGGCGTCAACCCACTCGCCGAGATAGATGTTGTTCCGGCGGATTGCGCCCTCACCGACCATCCAGGTCTGGTCCGTCGCAACCGTTTTCACTGAACCGTCGCGAAACTGGATTCGCAGTTGGGCGATGACTCGCGGGCGCCCGATCGCCAGGTGCTCGCGGAGGTTGAAGCTGCCGAACAGCTTCAGCGGCAGCGGGTTATACCATCCATTTCCGAGTTGGACACCCAGACAGTTGTCGCCTCGCGCCAACTGAGCGGTGACATCGTAAACGCTGTATTCGACCCGCTTCTCGAACCTCGTCCAGCCGGGATCAAGCACATGGTCCCCAACGCGAGCTCCATTCAAGGTGGCTTCGTAGTAGCCGAGCCCTGCGATCGCTAGCCGCGCTCGAGCGATTGGCCTCTGCACAGCGAACTCCTTCCGGAAGAGTGGCGCGGGATCGTCAGCATACAACTCAGCCTCCGATTTCGGGTCCATTTTGCCGTCGTTTATCCACTTGCCGACCCAGTCCTTGGGCTGCAACAGGCCCATCTCCCAGTGTCCCGGCTTGCTCCAAGCACCAGGCGTCTTGCTTTCCCAGACCTGCACCTTCCAATAACACGTCTGCGATGACTTCAGCGGAACGCCTGCATAGTCGATCTGGTTCTGCTCGGCGCTGACCACCTTTCGGCTGTCCCAAAGGTCGCCCTTGTTCCGCTCCAGTAGCTTTGAAGTGCTCGCGACTAAAATGCGATACGCGCTCTGCTGCCTATCGCAGATGTCGCCAGATCCAATGAGCGTCCAACCCAGCCGTGGCCGTTCGGCATCTATTCCAATAGGATTCTCTTGATACTCGCTCCGTAAGCTGCTAGCCACCATTGGTGAATCTGAAACAACCGCAGGAAGTGAAAGGACTATTGTTAGCAGTAATCCGGACAACATTCCAAGACTCTATCCTAATTCGAGCAAGGACTTCGTCCATAAAGTCGAATCTAGTGCTAAGCACGCAACCATTGAGGTTGACCCCAGTGAGTTGATCGTGTCTCTAAGCTTGAATTTAGGCTGCGGGATCGATTCCATTGTTGAGAAGTTCTCGCATCTCATTGGTGTAAGGCCTGATATCCGAACTTCTCCCAGATTTCGCCTTATTTACCCACTCTGCATCGGCAATCGCAGCTCGTGCAAGGGCAACAAATTCTGCATGTCCGCCAATTAGGTAATTACTTGCGTCATCAGGAGTGAGTAAGTTGCCTGCGACAATTCGAGGTTTTTTCGAGTATTTCTTAACCCAGTCAGGAAGCCACACATCTGAGCCGAAGTACCCTCGTTTCGAATCTTGCCAACAGCTGATGTCCCACACATCGACTCCTGCCGATTCTAGTATGGCCACGAACTCTTTCAAGGACGTCGGAGTAACTGGAGAGTTTTCCGCATTTGGATCATCAGCATGAACAGAAAAGCGATAGAAGATAGGAATTCCTGGTCCAATTGCTCTTCGCACTGCCTCGACGACAGCAACTGGAAAGGCGGTCAATTCGCCCCATTTATCCTTACGCAGATTCACGTCCCCACGCCAGAATTGGTGGATCAAATACCCGTGCGCTCCATGAAGTTCGACGAAGTCACAGCCTGCTTCAACACTACGCAAGGCGGCACTGGCGAAGTCGTTGATTACAGTCTGAATTTCAAATTCTGTCATCTCTCGTGCCGGATCAAACCCCGGTCTGGCCCATTCCGAAGCCGAGATTGGCTGATGTCCAAGCAATGCGTAGCGGCTGGCTGCTCCTGCATGAAACAGCTGCGTTCCAAACAGCGCACCGTGATCCTGCGCAGCACGAACACACTCGCGCCAGCCTTCCATGTAGCTATCGTCAGCAATTCCTGCTGCATTCTCCCAGCCTCTACCACTCTGAGACACGAAAGCCGCTGCGCCAATGATCGCACCGAACCCGCCAGCTGCCCGCTTGCGATACCATTCAACAATCCATGGAGTGACGTATCCTTCTGGCGTCGCTTGATTCAGTGTCATTGGTCCCATAACGATTCTGTTCGGAATCGTAAGCTCAGGATCAATAGACATGGATTCGAACAGATTGCTCATTTGGTCCGAGCTTTTGGGCATTAGTAGGTTCTACCTTAAGCGCATAGGTTGTCGGGCGGCACCTACCAAGACTACAAATGATTTGAGTGGAAATGAATTGTCACCGCCGCCACGATTCACGTGCATTACTCGGAACTGGCTCTTTGGTACACAATCAACTCATGATTACAGCAATCGCCGCCGTCATTTTGTTTCAATCACCGAATACTCTTACCGCCAAGGAAATTAGACAAGGATGGACGCTTCTTTTTGACGGACAGACGACCAAAGGCTGGCATAACTTCAAGTCTAAGGGCGTGAACACAGGTTGGGTCGTTAAGGATGGAGTATTGACTTCAGCAGACCCAGATAACGCCGGTGACATCGTTACCGACCGTAAGTTCGGTTGGTTTGAATTGCAATTGGAAGTGAATGTTGGCAAGGGCCAAAACAGCGGAATCATGTTTCGAGTAGCCGACGAAGGCAAAGCAGCTTGGCATTCCGGGCCAGAAATCCAAATCTACGACCATCCTGCTGAGCCGGGCGTCCAAATCACTGGATATCTTTACGAACTTTATGCTCCAACTGTTGACGCCAGCAAGCCTGCTGGAGAATGGAATCACTTGAAGATCGTCGTCGGCCCGAAGAAGTGCTGGACCGAATTGAACGGCGTCAAGTATTACGAATACGTTTTCGGTAGCGAAGACTTCTGGGCTAGGGTTGCAAAGAGCAAGTTTGTAGAGTTTCCGCAGTTTGCGAAGCTGGCTGAGGGCTCAATTGGCATTCAAGGCGACCATGGGGTTGTGTCGTTCCGAAACATCAAGATCAAGACGATCAAGAAGTAGAAGCGCAGAAATTTGGAATTTGTGATCCCTCGACGATCAAAGTAATGCGAAGGGTCGAGGGTCTCGATAGTGTTGCTGTTGAACATTATCACATGAACTCCTTGCAGATTAAGACTCTCGAACACGTTCTTCTAATCGAGATTATACGCCCGAATTGACTATGGAATCCATTAGACCCTCGACCCTTTGCTAGTCAAACGAGCTGGATGCACTTCCGAAGAGTGGCTCGACATCGCTGAGGGTCGAGGGATCAAACGGGGAATCCAGCGCATTCCATCTGACTGCTTACCCTGGCAAAATGCCGAAATTCTTCTCCTTCAATATGCCCTTAATGTATACCAAATACAGCACGTATGAAGGCGCGAGGTCATCGGGAGTGATCAATGAATGGTGATAGAATGTGATCTCACCTGTGAATGCGTCGCGATACGCCTTCGAAGCTAGCCAGCTGTCGTACTCGCCGAGGTGTTTGACATAGAGCAAACCGTACTTGTTCTTCACGGGTTTTTTGGAACTGTCCGCGGTGCGAGAAGGGACCCACTCTTCAACGCTCGAGCTATCGTAGAACTTCCAAATGTGTCTGTCCAGATCGGAGAGCTTGCTGCCAACCGGAATGCGGGCCACAACCGTCCTGGGTTCGAGGCCACATGAGAACGGTGTAACGAACGGAACGAGACAGAATACGAGTAGC
>JANNJE010000010.1:0-2336 GCA_031405735.1 Armatimonadota bacterium
GATGCTCCTGTAAACAAGGGCCATCTATGCGTAAAGGGAAGATATGCTCACCAATTTGTGCATGCAGATGACCGGTTAAAAACTCCACTCATTCGTCGAAATGGAGTTCTTGAGCCATGCACGTGGGATGAGGCAATCCAAACCGTAGCGAGCGAGTTTGCCAGAATTCAATCCCAATATGGATTGAATCGAATTGGAGTCTTGGGCTCGGCACGAGCGCCGAACGAAGACAACTACCTCGCCCAAAAATTCGCCCGTGTGGTGCTACAAACCAACAATGTGGACTGTTGCGCTCGGGTGTGCCACGGCCCGACTGCTGCGGCAATGAAAGTGATGCTGGGAACAGGCGCGGCAACAAATTCCTTAGACGATATCGAACTTGCGTCTGCAATTCTCGTTATCGGTGCCAACCCCACGGAAAACCACCCTGTGATTGGGCAACGGATTGTTCAAGCTTGCAGAAAAGGGGCAAAGCTGATCGTTATTGACCCTCGAAAAACTGAATTGGCACTGTTAGCAGACGTCCATGTTCAGCTTCGTCCAGGAACCAATGTGCCGCTATTGAACGCAATGGCTTTCACCATGTTTCAGGAGAATCTGGTTAATGCGGATTTCTTGGAGCGCAGAACCGACGGCCTAGCCAGTTTCAGAGAGTTCGTCAAGGATTTCAGCCCAGAATCTGTCGCAGAGCGAGTTGGAGTCGATGCCGAAATAATCCGAAAAGCTGCGAGGCTTTACGCTTGTTCAAAGCCTGCGATGGCAATGCACGGACTTGGAATGACGGAGCATTTTCAAGGGACCGAAGGGATTCAGTGCCTTGTAAATCTAGCTCTTTTGACTGGCAACATAGGCATTCCTGGTGCGGGAATCAACCCTCTTCGCGGACAAAACAACGTTCAAGGTTCGGCGCACATGGGCTGCGAGCCGAGCAACCTGACAGGCTTTGTCTCAATTCCCGACGGAAAAGAGCGATTCAGCCTTGCATGGGGGACTAAGATTCCTGAAACGCCTGGCTTGAACCTGATGCAGATGCTGGATGCGGGTGGAAGGGGCGAGCTGAAATCCATGTGGATTATTGGCTACGACGTATTGCAGACGAACCCATCAATCGAAACTACTCGGCAAGAAATGGCGAACATGGAGTTTATCGTTGTGCAGGACATGTTTCTGAACGAAACCGCCCGTGAATTTGCTCACATCGTATTGCCCGCTGCATCCTCGTTCGAGCGCGACGGGACGTTTATGAATGCCGAACGACGTGTTCAGCGAGTTCGAGCAGCCATTCCTCCAGTTGGCGACTCGAAGCCTGATTGGGTGATTATCCAGGATGTCGCAAAAGCCATGGGATCTCAAAATGGATTTGATTTCAAATCCGAAGAAGAGATTTGGGAGGAAATTCGGACTGTTTGGCTCCCTGGTTCTGGAATCAGTTACTCGAGACTGGAGCATGGCGGAATTCAATGGCCGTGCCCAAATGAAGATCATCCTGGCACGAAAATCCTTCATAAGGAACGATTTACTTCTGGGGATCGTGCTGCGCTTCAAGAAATCCCTTATTTGCCAACTTCGGAGCAAGCAAATGCGGAGTTTCCTTTCTTGTTGAACACGGGCCGGACCCTTTATCAGTTCAATTCGGCAACCATGACGGATCGAACCAAGAACAAGCAGCTTAGACCGAATGACACACTCGACATCCATCCACTAGATGCTCAGAGGCTTGGTGTGATCAATGGCGACAAAGTGAGAGTATCTAGTAAATATGGTTCAGCAATTTTGCCAGTCCGAATTGACAACGGCGTTCGGCAAAAAGAGCTTTTTGCGACGTTCCATTCTAGGGACATTCTGCTCAACCTGGTTACGAGCCATGTGCGCGACAGAAAGACTGGAACACCAGAATTCAAAGTGACCGCTGTTCAACTTGAAAAGATTTAGGGGGCGAACTTCGATGGAGCGATGTCCATCGTGAAAAACTCTAGGACATCATCAAGGCGACCAGCCTCGGCCTTGCAACCTGAAGCCACTTGCTGTGCCTTTGTTTTGGCTTCTTCAATAGATTGCTTCCGATCCGAAATTTGCTGCTCTAGCTTTTGAATCTCAGTCGAAGCCAAGGCAAAAAAATGTGCACTCCCAGCTAAAATACACAAATGCGCTTCGAATGGAGCAATAGCATACGAAACAGGCGATGGCGAGATTTTGAAGCCCTTGCCAAAAAACAGCCAAGCCAGCAGCTTTGCGACACAGTAAACGAACTGCTCAAAGGAATCGAAGAGCCGAACGAACGCAAAATCCTGAAAAAAGCGCTCTATCTCGTCAAGCTCGCTGGGTTCAATCCCTCG
>JANNJE010000011.1:0-1154 GCA_031405735.1 Armatimonadota bacterium
CGAATTTCTGATAAATACTCCGGTCCAAAATTGAGGGCAGCCGGCCTCTATTTTGGGACAGTATTTGCTGCAATTCTAGTGGCATACTTGCTCGGGTTCTGCTTCGCCACGATCCCTGCAATCGCGAAAGCTGCGCCCATCGAAGCATCGAAGCTGAGGATGGTGATCTTCGCTGCGACTCTTGTTTCCCTAATGTTGCTTCGACCCCAGGGAGTTTTGGGACATTACGAACTAAGTTGGAATTGGCTGTTGCGTAAAAAGCTAAAAACGAGGGCGGAAGCGGCATGAGCATTCTCGAACTGAAGAATGCAACGATTCGGTTCCGCGGGCTTGTGGCTGTCAACGACGTTTCTTTTTCGCTGGAAAAGGGCGATCTCTTCGGTCTAATTGGACCCAATGGAGCCGGGAAAACAACCTGCTTCAACTTAATTACCGGCGTTTATCAGCCTACGTCGGGTGAAATTTCGTTTAAGGGCAAATCGCTTTTAGGTAATCCGCCCAACAAGATTTGCAAACTGGGGATTGCTCGCACATTTCAGAATATTCGATTGTTCAGCGCGCTCTCGGTATTGGAAAACGTTGTGGTTGGCGGTTTTTTGAGACACAAAACGCCGTTGGGAATGGCGCTTGGCTACCTTCCACCGGCGATCGCAGAAACGAAGAGACTAAGAGAAGAAGCAATGGCGCTTTTGGAGCTTCTGGAACTGGACGATGTTGCGAATGTTCGCAGCATTGACCTGCCTTATGGCAAGCAACGGCGCCTTGAAATCGCCCGAGCGATGGCAACGCAGTGCGACCTCATCCTCCTTGATGAACCCGCCGCCGGAATGAATCCGCAAGAGAAAAACGAACTTCTGAATGTGGTTCTCAAGATTCGAAACGACTTTAACAAGACAGTGCTTTTGATCGAGCACGACATGCGCTTTGTCATGAACCTTTGCGAAAAGATTCTCGTGCTCGACCACGGCGAGGAGATCGCTCGTGGCGTGCCAAGCGAGATTCGCAACAATCCAAAGGTCATTGAGGCGTATTTGGGGACGGCTGTTTGAATCCCCTTCCTTTCACGAAGTGAGAGGAAGGGGGCAGGGGGATAGAGAGCCGTTGGAAATTTGCAATTGAATTGACTCCCTCCCCAACCCCTCCCTCATTTTCGT
>JANNJE010000012.1:0-1882 GCA_031405735.1 Armatimonadota bacterium
GCAATTGGAGCTTCTACAGAGTATTTGTTCAGATTCAGAATTTGTGGAACTGTCGCATTTGCTGCGCACGCATTGGGATGGGTGCCATTCCAAATCTGGTTCCGTGTGGGTAAATTCTGGCCGAATTTCTTCGATAGCTTAGCTTATGCTTTGATCACCGCAGGGACGTTTGCCTGGCTTTGGCCAGCAGCCGGTTAGTAGGCGGTTAGCGGTTGGTGCTTGGCGGTGAGTGGAGCGCGGATTACCAACAACAAACAACCACCGCCGACCGCCAACAGTTTCAAAACCATCCAATTTACACAATCTGCCGCGTATAATCACGACATGACGAGCAAGGCATCAACTGTCGAGCAATATCTTTCAGAATTGCCAGAAGATCGGAGGAAAGCGATTTCCGCCGTTCGAGAAGTAATTCTCAAAAACCTTCCAAAGGGGATTGAAGAGGGAATGCAGTATGGGAGCATCAGTTTTTTTGTGCCGCATAGCATCTTTCCGGCGGGTTACCATTGCGACCCAAAGCAGCCACTTGGCTTCATTGGCTTGGCTTCGCAGAAGAACTACATGTCGCTCTATATGTGCCACATTTACATGGATAGCAGCATTACCGATTGGTTTATTGCAGAGTACAAGTCGTCTGGCAAAAAACTTGATATGGGAAAATCTTGCGTTCGGTTTAAGAATCTTGAAGACCTTCCATTAGAATTGGTTGCCGAGGCGCTTAGATTGTGGACCGTTGAAGAATTTGTTTCCAAATATCAAGCCGCACTTTCTGCTCCAAGGCCAAAGCTAAACTGACGAATACATCAAAAAGCTATCAAAGACAAAATCGTTGAGCCTAAAGGGACAAAATATGAAAAGACTTCTCTTCATCTTTACAGCTGTTTCACTCTCAGTTTGCGCATTTTCACAAAGCGAAGATCCTGCACTTCGCGCTGAATTGCAAAAGCACTACCGCCAATTTGACCAATTTGTTTCAAAAGTGGAGATTCCAAATGTTCTAAACATGTTTCACAAGGGCTTCACAACCGTTGATGTTCAAGGCAAGGCGATGAACTATCCAGAAGTTAAGTCAAACTACTTGCAGATGGTTTCAGCGACGAAAGATGTGACATTGAAGACAACTGTTGTCCATGTCGCTGGGAATTTTGAAGAAGCGATGGCATGGATTTCGGTCGTGATCAATTACACGGCAAAACAAGGGGATCGCTGGGTGAAAATGAAACTGACCCGACGATACGCAGAAACGCTCAAGAAGGCTGCTGATGGCTGGAAGTTCTTTTACAGCCAAGGATTGCCCCTGAACGAGCCTTGGCCATTTGCCGGAAATTAGAATTGTAACCGAATTTGCCGTTGTTGCCTCCTATAAGGTATGCAAAAGACTATTAACGTCAAAGTACTACGAGAGCAATTGGCTGGTGGGAACGCACCGCTTATCATTGACGTTCGATCCCATGATGAATATGACTCAGGGCATATTCCGTTTGCGGTCAATATTCCGCTCGAAGAAGTAGATCATCGTCTTGATGATGTGCCACAACATACTCCTGTGGTTCTTGTCTGCAATTCAGGCGACAGGGCTGGAATTTGCTTCGAAAGGCTAAGTAAGCATCGCGATGACGTAATGGTGCTTGAAGGCGGCACAATGGCTTGGATCGCCGATGGTGCAGATGTTGTGCGAGTCACAAAAACAACTTGGGCAATCGAAAGACAAGTTCGACTGGCTGCTGGGACTCTAGTCTTAACAGGGACCGTATTGACCGCCATAGGGGCACCAGGCTGGCTGTATCTGGCTATGTTTATCGGTGCTGGGCTTACGTTATCCGGCCTCACCAACTTCTGCGGTATGGCAAAACTCTTCACACTTTTGCCCTGGAATAAGCCA
>JANNJE010000013.1:0-9202 GCA_031405735.1 Armatimonadota bacterium
TGAAACTAATTTCGTCGCTGGTATGAAACGGCGCAAGTTCGGTATGCGTACCGACTATCGTAGCTGAATTGAGATACGCAAAAGATAAGTCAGCGATTGCCGCCTGGCCTTCGGACATTGTTGCCCAGTCCGATCCTGCCACCCAAGGCTCGAAAAGCCTAAAACTAGGGGCCAATCTGACGGGCGAAAGCAGCCGTGAATCGCTCGCTTCGTGGACGGCTACAGGATTGCTTCCGTCGGTCTCATAAATTTTTCCTGAATACACAACGCCAGATCGAACGGCACCAGGTGAAGAGATGAGATCGAATCGGCAAAGTTTCATAGGTTGTTAAGGTACCCTCTCCCAGTTGACTTGACTCATGCTTTTGGGTAGCATGGTTCACAACATCAACGTCTTTTTCGAGGAGAACTGAATGGCAACTAAGATTCTGGTTTGTGACGACGAGCGACATATTGTACGACTGATTCAAGTGAACTTGGAACGCCAAGGTTATACGGTCGTTACAGCTTACGATGGCAAAGAAGGCTTGGAAAAGACATTGTCCGAAAAGCCCGACCTCGTAGTGCTCGACGTCATGATGCCGTACATGGACGGATTCGAAGTCCTCAAGAATTTGCGAAGAGAGCCTGAAACAGAGTCCATTCCTGTTATCATGCTTACGGCCAAAGCCCAAGATAAAGACGTTTTTGAAGGTTACAGCTACGGTGCTGATATGTATTTGACCAAGCCATTTAATCCGATCGAGTTGATTTCGTTCGTCAAGCGAATACTAGATGGGAACAAGGACGGCGACGGTCCAAAGCGTTACGATCTGTAGAATCTGTCCTTTTTGAACTTCTTTCCGAAGTTTCTCTTTTCGATATGTCTCGGTTCACTACCATCCTATTTCCAGCAATTGCGTTAATTGCCCTCATAATTGCGATAAGTGGTTGCCAAGAGTCTGAAAAGCCTTCAGTTCCCACAAATTCTGTAGCTTCTAGCGCAGAATCAACGGCACCAATCGAAGAGAAATTGGAAGCGATCACTGTCAAAGTCGAAGTTGACGGACAAAGTCTCGTTCAATTGACATCGTTTGTTGATGATTTCCAGATTACACTTCCACTCGATTTTCGAGGAACAATTCTCACAGATCGAGAAATCGCAGCATTTACGAGTCGAATCAAGAGCGACGTTCCACAATTAGCGGAACAAATTCAATCGCAATGCAATGCACTTAGACCATCCGGCGGAGTGGTTTTTGCGATGAACATGCGCCCTGCTTCTGTTACCGATGGCTTCGCTGACAACATGAATGTGAGCATCAGAGGAATACAAGAAGCCCTAACTCTAAAGGCCGTAAAGGAACTTGTCGTCAAGGAGCTGTCTAGTCAAAAACCTGACGTAAAAATCGCTGTTTCAGAAATTGATTCAGAAGCTGGAAAAATGCTCGAATTTAGATTTTCCTACAAAGAAGGACCTGCAAAGACGAACGTTTCGAGATTTGTCTATTCTGCGATCCGCAAGCAACAAATATTCACAATTGCCTTTGCATGCTCGAAAGCAAAGTCGCCAAAAGTAGCCGATGCTTTCCGCAAGTCTGCTAAATCTTTGAGCTACTTATGAGGCTGTTTAGCTTCGCGAAACAGTTTCAGTTCTTCTTTAGCTTTTGCTCCCATAGATTCCAAACGCTGTAGCCAACTCTTCTTATACGGGCGTAATGTCTCCACAATTGTCTCTAAAATTGCGACATCCCGTGCCCATTTCTTATTGGCTGGAATAACAAGCCAAGGGGCGCTTTCCGGCGTGCACTTTGTCAGAGCATCTTCGTAGGCGTTTGTGTATTCGTTCCAAAATTCCCGCTCACGCCAGTCTTGTACGTTCAATTTCCATGCTTTCTCGACTTCCCCTTCTCTATCAAGAAGTCGTTGTTCCTGTTCTTCAAAACTGATGTGGAGCATGAATTTGAGAATTATCGTGCCGGAATCGGTCAACATCCTTTCCCAGGCATTGATATGGTCATACCTTTTGCTCCAGACATCTTTTGGTACGAAGTCGTGAACCCGAACAACCAAAACGTCTTCGTAATGAGAACGATTGAAAATGGAAATTGCACCTTTTGCTGGTGCGTGGTGCTGAATGCGCCATAAAAAATCGTGTGACAGTTCAAGCGCTGTTGGAACCTTAAATGCAGCTACATGGCATGTTCTCACGCTTGAATTACGCAAGACTGTCTTGATCGCACCTTCCTTTCCAGCCGTGTCTCTGCCTTGGAAAACCAGTAGGAGGCCGTTCACCGCTGAAACCGATAGCAGCTCCTGCAATTCTTCGAACTCATTGCCAAGCTCCTGAATTCTCCTTTTGGCGTCTTCTTTATTCAGCCCCCCATCTGCTTCTGGGTCTATTGAATTCAGCGAAAGCTTTTGGTTTTGAGAGATGCGAATGGCGTTGCTCATGACTTATTCTATTTGAATTGCGAGGTCGTCTAATACCAGTCTGCATGGCAGACTGTCCTTGGAGGAAAGATTTCAGAAATTCGCGCTACGAGACTTGGATTCTGAATGGCAACCATGTGTTGATCGGCTAACTCCGCAAAAGATGGCTGGCCCAGGGCAATTTGGGTGAATTGCGCAATAGAAGCCGCTACATCAGCCTTGGAGGCGATTTCAGACGCTAACTCGAATCCGCCTTTATTGAGCAGCCAAAAGCCTTCATTTGAGGAAATCTCTGGGTCCGCAACCGAAATTGAAACACTTGAACCTTCCCGATTCGGCATCATGTTCAAAACAGATTCAACGTTCAAAACACGCCACATAACTTGAGCGTTTCTCGTAATCTGCATTCCTTGCTCCGCTTGATTACTTAGGAATCGAGAATTTGCAGATTCAAGCCACTCTAGCTCAGACTTATTATTACCGAGCCCTTTCAGGAGGCCCAATATCGAATGATAACCTCTCTTTGATGTCGCGGCGACCTCTTTCAGAACCTGCGGGATCCAAAAATCTCCTTCAAGACGCACGATCAAATAAGCTTCAACTGGATCTCCAGCAACATATACCGTACAAGGTTTTTCTTTCCCGATAATTCGTTGCCATTGAAGCTCGTTTCGATAGTTCATTCCGTTCATTTGACTGGCATGCTTCTCGTAAACAGGTCGAATGGAGTCATAGTCTGAGTTCGGAATTTCGCGTACTGGCAGTAGATTGCCATTGACATGCAACTGATTAGGATTTGCCTTGATTTTGAGCCAATATCCAGAGTATTCGTATCCAAATTTCCGATAGAACGCGGCCTTGAATGGATATAGTGCTGCAATTTCAAACCCTGAGTTGTAATACTGTTGATGTGCGCCACGCATTAGTGCTGCACCGGCACCTGTTCCCCGCCACTCTGGCAAGACCCCTACTGCAGCAACTCCTATGCATTTTATGCGGCTTCCCCAAAACTCAGTGTCAAATGAAATTCCGGTAGCAGCACCCACTATTTGCCCTTTTGATTCGACGACCGTTCCAATACCGTCTTCGGGAACCAGATTTTCGTCTTCAGGAATCGGTTCGCCATTTCGGTACACCTTTGATCGAACCAGATTGAACCCAACTCTATCTGAAGTCTCGTAAGGACGAACTACAAATTCCATGTTTATGGAAGCATACTGATTCCTGTGAAAGAAGTAAAGGATCGTTAAAGAATATGCGATTTTGGAAGGAGAAAGAGTATAAGTGTCGAAGTTTAGGATCGGCTAGTTGAACAATGGATATTGGCGAAGCAATTCAAAACAGTTATGTCTTCCGAAATTTGGAAGCAACTCAAATTCAGGCAGTAAAGAATGCAGCTATCATGCGGTCGTTTCATGGCGGCGATACGCTCATGCGCCAGTTTGAAAAGAATTATGACCTCATGATTATCTTAGAAGGTTCTGCGAGGATAACTACCTACTCAGGTGAAACCATTGCCGAAGTCAGCACAGGCAGCTTGATCGGTGAGATGGCTCTCATTGATGATCAACCTCGATCCGCAACCGTTTTGGCTGTTGGCGAAACTAAAGTCGCCGTGCTTCCCTATGATTCGCTCAAGCAGATTCTAACGGGCGATCATCAATTGGCGTACAACGTGATCTTGAACATATCAAAAGTGCTTGTTCAACGATTGAGAACTACCAATTTGCAATTGGATGCGGCTTTGACGAAACTCAGTTAGTTAGCTACTGACCGTCTTCCCCAACGCTTCCAACGCTGCCGCCACCTTTAGCCGCCATGCCTTTTGCTTTTTCCTTCATAGCTTGGCCAACACCACTGCCGCCTCCTTGAATACTCTCTGAACCTTGCACGGGCGTTAAACCGCCTGCGCCCGTTCCCGCCATTGGCGCAATATTTCCACCTCCACCAGGATTGCTGCCTGAAGATACAGGTGTGTCCGGATTACTCGTTGCTAGCGTTCTGCTAGCGTTCTGCTGCTGGACAGAACTCCCTCCAACATCGCTCTCAGTACCATCGGTTGACGGCTTTGAGCAACCAGCAACAACAAGAATTGCCAAAATGGAAATTGCAATCAAAACAAGTGCTTGAATTTTCATAGCTTTCAGTTCCTTTGCGACAAACCATTCGCCAGATTTCTCGCACAATCAATGTACTATAGTGGATAAGGCGATAAGAGCGCATGGATTGTTCTCATGGTAACTACAAACAGTGATAAATTGGACGAAATTTCAAAGCAAATTTCTGAACTGAAGCAACAGTTGACACAGCTTCGACACGAAACCCCAGATGAACCGGTTGAAGATCACTTGCTGACAAAACTAGACGGAACGCAGGTTCGACTAAGCGACCTATTTGGCGAAAGAGACGACCTGTTGGTCATTCATAACATGGGGCGAGGATGCCCTTATTGCACCCTTTGGGCAGATGGCTTTACAGGTTCCTATCAACACATCGCCAACCGATGCTCGTTTGTACTCTGCAGCGGCGACTCTTGGGAGATCGCCATGGAATTTTCGGAGTCTAGAAATTGGAATTTTCCAGTCGTGTCTGGGCACGACAGCCAATTCGCTAAGGCTATGGGTTTTCAGAGCGAAGATGGTGATTGGTGGCCGGGCGTATCTGCATTCAGAAGGAACTCGGATGGCACCATTGTGAGAAACAGCAGCACCGAATTTGGTCATGGAGACGATTTTTGTTCTGTTTGGCCGTTGTTTGACTTGTTGAAAGATGGTGCAAACGGCTGGGAGCCAAAGTACAAGTATTGACTACTGCCTAAATGCACTATCAAAGTACAATCAAGCCGTGGATCGCTTCAACTCAGAGGGTATCCCTCGTCACGAGCTAAAAACGCACCTGAGGAGTGCGAAATCAATACGTACAAGCAGGCGAATTGACAGTTGCCTGTTGTGCCGCAATCCGCAGGTAAACGAAGCAGCGCTGTGCCATTGCTGCTGGGCTCTCTTGACCGATGACGAGTTCGCTTTGGCATCGCAATGGCTTTCTGGAGCACGAACGTAGTGAGATGGCCTTTTGGCCGCCAAGAGCCTTCATACCTCGCTTGTTGCGAATATTTCGTCTATATCAATCGCCCGAAACTTCCACCCCAAGCCGCATACATGGCACGAATGACTCGGGTGAATCCGTTTTCAACTGGCGAGGAGCCAATGATAACCCCACGTGAAGCAATTGTCTTTTCGGATATTCGACTTCATATCGCTTTGATTCTTCGTGAGCGAAATGCCCATGTGTTTCGCCCTGATCTCTTTGATGAGCACATTCAGCCTAGTGCTGAAATCTTAAAAGGTTTAGGAACCTCAGTTGCTTTGGCCAAGCTAAGATTCCTCTCAACCAACAAGCTAACAGATGACCGTCATTTGCAATTCATGCCATACCTCGCCGAAGCTGTGGCTTGGCTGACAAATGCTGAAGTAGTTTTCGACACAATTTCTGAACGTCTTTACACTTCAAATGAGTTTCGCGCATCGCTTGAATTAACCGAGCGAGCAGATACGCCGGAGTTTCATCTTCGCACTGGATGGGAACGGCACGATTCAAACGGGCTTGCCTTTACTCGCGGGCTTGTAAAAGTTGGAATTCCTGAACTGGAGACCCCCCTTTCCTCGGCTGACCATTCTGTTCTTCTTCAGGCAGTTCTCGAGAAAACTGCACTTCAACTTTGGGAATTAAGGGCCGTTCCGACAGAAGTAAAGGTGAGTTGTTTCGATGACGAATTCCATGTAATGCTGAACCCAAAGAGGAAAGGACCGATCCTTGCCAGAGTACTGAGAATTCACGAATCTTGATCGGATTTGAGCATTTCGCGCAATTGCACCATTATTTCAAACGGAACCGGCATCGCAGGCGCACGTGGACTTCCCATTTCAAGTTCAAGCACTTCAAACCCAGCTTTGCAAACTCTCTTTCCGCTATATTCGGCAAGGAGTGCATCTATTTTAGTTAAATCACCTTGCTGCATGAGTAAGGCAGCAGGCGTCGTTACCATCGAGTCTAACCTGAACGAGTCGGAATAAGTCGGATGCTGGTTCGGTTGCGGAACCGGCTCTGCAATATGAACCATTGGAATGGATCCCAACAGGTCTTTCAATTCGGGATTGACTCTATTTAGCGGATCAACTGCAATTACCGCGATATTTGAGTAGCTGGCTACCGCCTCAAAGAATCGAGCAACCTCATCATCGGAGTATCGCCCGTAATAGGGCGGCATGAGTACGGCGGCTCTCGCACCATGCCGAGCAGCATGTTGCGCAAGATCAAGGCTTGAGGACGTGGACATAGTCGAAACATGGGCTAAGACTGGCCGCCCCTGCGCTTCTCGAAGTACGATTTCGAGAACAGTCTTTCGCTCTGCAAAACTTGTGGCGAGAAACTCTCCTGTGTCGCTGGTAGATACGAATCCAGCAATGCCATTTTCAATTAGGTGCCGAATTTGGCGAGATAGCCGAACATCGCTAACCGTTGACCCATCATCTGTAAATGGGGTCACCAATGGAGCAAACAGCCCGGCAATTCCTTCCATTATTGAATTTCAATCCAACTGGATTCTTGAAATTCTTTGTCGCCAACTTTGGCGGTCAATACGACTGGAAAACTGCCCTTGGCTTCGGCTGGAATAGTGACTTCAAACGTCCTCTTCTGACCCGAATATGAATTGTAAATTACGATTGGGAAGACTTCTCCCGAGAGGATTTTCCATTGAGGTGCAACTTGAACTTTGACTTCGCAGTTGATCCTCTTCAACGTGTTTGAATGCACAAAATATGAGAACTTGAAATTCCGTTCTTTAGGGCTTGATTTTAGGTTACGCGGAAGATTGAGAGCAAGCTCAACCAAAGGAGCAACGCGGTAACTTGATCTCAAAAAGGTTGTCTTGCCTGCCGAATCCGTGACTTCGCCTCGCAAAGTTCTGTATCCAGAGGTCGCATCTACTGGAATCGGTGTTGTGAAGTCAATAGCTGTATGACCTTTCTTATCGAATTGAGGGAACGGATAAGAAAGCTTAGCCGCAGCGTCTGTCACATGATGCAGTGCGTCCACTTCGAAACGAATCAAGTTCATTGCCGGATCGCCATTGAAATGAAAGCGAACCTTCATTACTTGGCCTGCAACTACATTTCGCGAAAGGTAATTTGGGTTCCATTTCAATCCGCCCGGAACATTGGAACCACGATCCAGCACCAATTCAGATTGAGTCATCGTCCGCGGCAAAAACGGCTCGAAATCCTGGCCACTTGGCACTATGTCTACCCTTACGCCCAGTTTCCCGGCCTCATTTCTAAGTAGATTCGCGCCGCTGTCATCTATTGCGCACTCAACGACACTTCCATTTTCTCCAGGCGCAGCCGCGGATATAGAGAGCCTGAGAAATTCAGGTGCATCGAACCAAGCTGGACCGGATCGAAGCGATGAATCGAGGTATCGAGCTCGCAATACTGGTTTTCCGTCGCTGATGGAAATTCGGAATTCGTAGTTTGCCTTTCCAATGAGCCAACCGTCAGAATGAGCGTCAACCGAAACCAGCATGTCCTCGTTTTCGCCAAGCTTTGATGCGGCGTAAATTCTTCCAGGTTCCCATTGAAAGAACGTTTCTTTGCCGGGCAATCCAGAATAGGAATCCCATTCGTTTGCCTCTAATTTCCCGTCAATCACTGGCGTGAGCGCGAGCCTTTGTGGTTCTGCAACTGGTTGAAGTTCTTGAAAGCCTGAAAAACCCAGATTTCCTAGTGCAAGCACTGATAGAGCGATAATTTGCATTTGATCCTAAAGACGACCGTGCAAATAAGTCCGCGTCTTAGAGTTTTCCACATTCTCTAACGAAACACCTCAAATTCTGATCTACGAGTCTAAATACCGGGACGTTTTTCAACGATAATTGTGGAATATAAAATTCGGGAGTGGAGCGATCCGCTGAGTTTCCAAGAGCCAACAAATGGACATCACAGAAGCCAAAACATTTGCGAACCGAAAGGTCACACTTGGGTGGAAGGACAGAAACGGCGAGGTCGTTTCTGAAGTCGTTCACGTGCTTGAAGTGAATTTCGTTCCATTCTACGGCCCATGCTTCATAACGAGTAACGGCGATATCCGCCTGGATCGCGTTGTCTCTTGCGTCTCAGTTGAAGTCAAAGCCGCCTAATTCTTAGAGGGCAAATGGTTGCCAACCACACGCTTCGTAATTGATTCTTCGAGGCGTTCTATTTTTTCCAATGGTCTCAACGTGAATCCGAATGTGATTCTTCGCGGGCGGGCACGGAACGAAACAAACGGTTCTATACACCCAGCGACCTGGTGAATGGAAAATTCGTGGTCGTACCATGATTGGCGGTCCGGGTCGTATTTTAGGAGCGTACTCACATTTGTTGAACCGCCTCTGAAGTCAGCACGGAAATGGAAGGCTGATTTCGAGTCTAAAGCGTCAATGCTTAGTGGTAGATCGCCAAAAGAAGTTGATTCCGAGTATGCAACCCCTATTCGTACAAGGCTTTCGAGGGATAGTACAACCCCAGCTTGACCTCGAATCCAGCCGCCTTGATTTGTTTTTCCAGAGACATAAGTTCTTGAATCAATCCTTGAAATCAACTTTACATTTCTTGAAACTGACATGATTGGCAATGAAACTGAAGCCAAGGTCGTAATCCGGTTCAAATCGTCTGCATCAATTTGATCAAGTCGGTGACCCCGAATCTGAGCAAACCAACCAAAGCGATTCAACTCTCCACCTCCTTCAAGG
>JANNJE010000014.1:0-9396 GCA_031405735.1 Armatimonadota bacterium
TTTGTACAGATGTTTGAGGTCGCTTTCTCCCGCCGGATGTCCTGCTCTCTTGTTCGAAGCGTCATCACATATCCGGGGTTTCCTTTGCCGTCCTGCGTTTTGCCTACTATGCGTCCCGGAATTCGCCGGACAAATTCTTCTTTGCAAGAAAACAGGCCAACTGCAGGCCCGCCAAATCCAAGCGCGATTCCCATTGGCTGGCCTTCGCCAACAACAATATCGGCCCCAAAAGAGCCTGGAGGCGGCAAAATTGCACAGGCAACCGGATCAGCGACCACAATTAAGAGCGCACCAACCGCGTCGGCAACCTTTCGGGCTTCGGATAGGTCTTCGATAATCCCAAAAAAGCTCGGCGATTGAACGATCAAACAACTTGTTTCGTCGCAAATTTGACCGGTCCAATTTGTTTTTCCACTTGGTGCAGAGACAGTCTTCACTGTCAAGCCAATTGCCCATGCGTATGTTTTTAAAACTTGCCGGTAGTGCGGATGAACGGCTTCTGAAACGGCAATTTTGGTTCTTCCGTTCACTCCATAGGATAGAATCGCCGCCTCAGCAGTTGCTGTTGCGCCGTCGTACATCGAAGCGTTTGCCAAGTCCATTCCAAAGAGCTCAGCGATCATGGTTTGGAACTCGAATATGGTCTGCAAGTAGCCTTGGCTGAATTCTGGCTGGTACGGCGTATAAGCCGTCAAGAACTCTCCTCGCGAAATCAACGCGCCAATTGAGGACGGAATATATCGGTCGTACATTCCGGCGCCCAAAAAGCAGACAAGATCGGTAAGTACATTTTTGTTTTTACGCGAAATTTCGAACATGTGCCCAAGGAGCCGATGCTCATCAAACGAATTCGGTACATTGAGTTCGCCCTTTATCTTCAAGCTGTCGGGAATGTCTTCAAAGAGCGCATCAATTGAAGGTGCGCCGATCTCCGCGAGCATCTCGTCAATATCTTCTTTTGTGTGCGGAATATAGGGCATTTTGAATTACTTATGCGAACGTCGCTTTGTATGCCTCTGCATTCAACAGGTGATCTGTGCTTCCGGAGAGCCGGACCTTGAGCATCCAGCCAGCTCCAAATGGATCAGAGTTGACCAGTTCGCTTTGCGAACCGAGCGCAGGATTTCCTTCCAAAACTTCGCCTGCAACCGGGCTGTAGATATCAGAGACCGTCTTTACGCTTTCAACGGATCCAATAATCTCGCCGCCTGAAACGGCTCGACCTGCGTTCGGCAGATCCACATAAACGATGTCACCAAGCTCAGATTGTGCAAAGTCAGTGATTCCGATGGTGGCGACGTCGCCTTCAACGCGAACCCACTCATGGGACTTAGTGTAAAGAAGTTCGGATGGAATGTTCAAAAAATAGCTCCTCAACAGTTGAGAATTGAGTTTACCTAGACCCATATCCGTTCGGGGGGAACTCTGATTCGGATTCAACCTAGACAAAGACGAACTATTTCTTCGCGGTTGACTTGTTTATGGCCACAAGTCTTGCAGGCTGATTGAGAACAACTCGCTCGTTGCTTTCCATTGAAGCAAGGTGCTTATCCCAAGTTGAAAGTAGTTCAGGCACGGTGGCGAACTCATAGCTCTTCTTTTTCAGCTTTGAAATGAGCATGGAAACCATTTGAATCGTTGCGATCTTTCCAGGTCCATCGTGGCACAAAATAATTTCGCCATTCTTTGGGGTGCCGACATAAGCAAGCATCTTTTCGGGACTCTTTGTTGCTGTATCGCCATCAATTGATGTCCAGAGCACGCTTGCCATCCCCATAGCTTTTGCTTGAGCGGAATATTCCCCATCTCGAATTCCGTAAGGCGGGCGAAAAAGTGTTGGACAATTGCCGGTCGCAAATATTACGGCTTGATTCGTTCGAATCAATTCCCAAATCGCCTGGTCCTTCGTCTTACCTTTCCCGTGCGACCACGAATGATTTCCGATAGCATGGCCATCGGCTGCAATTCTCCTGAGCAACATTGGATGTCGCTTAGCTGCTTTGCCAAGAACGAAGAATGTTGCCTTGACATTGTTCTTTTTCAATATGTCGAGGATAAATGGAGTGACTTTTGGATCAGGGCCGTCATCAAAGGTCAATGCAATTGTCTTAGCGGAAAATGCTTTTGCTCGATTCAAAACTGTGGTTCGCTTGTACCTAGCCGGAATTGCCCAATCAACATTGATCGGTGCAGGCATCAGAAAAATCGTTGTGTAGGCGAGTATCGAAACCATTGAGGAAGTTCCAAAGTTACCCTACAAATCGCCTGAATTGTGGAAAACGTGTGATAAATGTGAATCGTTTTTGACAATTGAAACGTCACAGCAGATCTCTAAGTTAGGCAATTAGGACGAATAGAGCGCTTTCGAGTTCGGTAACCTCCAAATGTGCAACGATTTAAACCTTGGCTCTTGCCTGTTCTATCGGTTCTAGCCGCCATTGGAGTCTCACTTTGGGCCGTTCTGACCACTCGATCAACGATTCTTGATGCTTCGGTCTTGGTTTCAGGGGTGATCTGGGTTTGGCTCTCTGCTAGAGCGAGTCTGTGGAACTTTCCAGTTGGGCTTGTCAATTCAGCCGTTGCGTCGGCATCGCTCTATCACCAAAGCATTTATGCAGACTCAACTCTTTACGGCCTCTATTTTTTGCTCATGGCTTACGGCTGGTGGCAATGGAAGAAAGGTGAAGGAACTGACGAACGATTGATTCAAAACGTGGGGCGTCAGGAACTTGGTGCGGTGGTCGTCTGCTCGGCTATCGTCTGGGTCGCGGCGTATTTCATCCTAGAACTTATCGGCGGATATTCCCCAGTTTACGACGGGCTCGGGTTTGCTTCGAGTTTGGGCGCTCAGTACCTGTTGAGTCGCAAGTACATCGAGAATTGGATGGGTTGGGTGATTGTCAATTCTTTGTACACAGTCTTGTACTTGTATCGCGGCAATATGCTTTTTGTATTGTTTTCAATAATTCTATTAGTCATGTCATTCGTCGGCTGGCGAAGCTGGTTGGAAATTCAAAGAAACCAACAACCAATAACCAATAACCAACGGGTTAAGATTTCGTAAGAATTGACTCTTTCAAGAACATTCGCATTGCAAAATAGATGGCGACGGCGGCTAATAAGCAGCTTGATGCCACCGTAATCAGTGCCATGGTGCTGTCTATTTGCCCAAGAAGTGCCTGTCTTAGGATTGTCGCCGAGTTCAAAACAGGAACAAAAGCCACCCATTGAGCCCTGGCGAAATCAGTAAATCCTATGAACTGGCTAAATACTGCTGGAATGAGGACGATAAAGCTAACGAATGTTAGATACGTTTGACATTCGCGCGTGTTTTTCGAGAACGCCGAGATTGCCAGAAGTAGACCGGCAAACATCGCACACAATGGAAGCACAACCCCCAAGATGGCCGCCAAAAGTGGCAAAGTCAACCCAAATCCGCTTGGAAAGAGCGTAGTGCCACCCATTCTTGGGCCTAAGATCAGCATGGTCGCTACTGAAACAAGGCAACCCATCAGCGAAACGGTAAACAACGATAAAAATTTTCCGAATGCGATTTGCTTTCTCGAAATCGGTGCGATGAGAAGGGTTTCCAGAGTGTTCTTTTCTTTTTCGGCTGCTACTGACTCGCTTGCGAGCCCAAATCCGCCATAGAAAGCCCAAATGACGATCAGATATGGCAGAAAGCCGGCGACCGAAGATCCGGCGCTTTCTTCCTTTTTCGGAAGTGGATCACGTTTGAGCTTGACGGGTTCGCGCTCGAGTTTTGAAATGCCGGCCCGATCAAGCAACTCGCCAACTAGGACCGAATTCGATGCGCCAACAATCTCATCAAGACCGCCCACAAGGACTTTTGATTTCAGATCTTCTTCGTCGTAAATTGCCCGCAGGACGAGAGGGGCAGATGCAGATTCCTTTTCGAAATTCAAAACGACCCGAGCTTTACCATCTTCGATCATTTTTCGACCCGAACGAATACTCTCAATTTCTATTATGTCAAGCGTCTTTTGTCCCTTCAGTTGCGTAATGAACCCAATTGCCAACCTTGGATTTACAACGTGCAACTTCTGAGATTTCGGTTCCTTGAACGATTTCTCAACAAATGACATTGAAAAAAGAAGCAGATAAACCAAGAAAATCGGGCCGAATATGGCTGAATAGAATGTGCGCTTATCTCTTCTTAGCTCAAGAAGCTCTTTCAAGTAGATCCGAATTGCTGGTTTCAAGCGACCACCTCCAGTTCCCCGACCATTGAAAGAAATGCCTTTTCCATGGTCGTTTGCCCAGTTTGTGATTTGATTTCGTCAACCGTTCCTTCGCCTCGGATGATTCCATCGTGTATGACAGCAATATGGTCACAAAGTCTCTCAGCTTCGCTCATGATGTGCGTGCTGAAAACGATAGTCTTTCCAAGCGATTTTGCTTCCTCGATGAAACGAATTACAGTCTGGCTGGTTACTACATCAAGTCCGGCAGTGGGTTCGTCGAAGAACAACACTGGTGGATCGTGAAGGATTGTTCGTGCAATTGAAACTCGCTGTTTTTGTCCTGTCGAAAGTTTGTCGCAAAGGCGATCTTGGAACTCAGAAAGCTGAAGGGTCTCCGTAACAAATTCGAGTCGAGCTTTCAATTCCGAGCCGTAAAGTCCATACAAATTCCCGAAGTACGAGATCATTTCTTTTGCCGTCAATCGGCCATAAAGTGCGGTGCTAGTGGACATAAACCCAATAGAAGCACGGACTTTGTCGGGTTCAGAAACAATATCAAATCCCGCAACCTTTGCTGAACCTTCGGTTGGCGTGAGAATCGTGGAAAGCATGCGAAGTACGGTCGTCTTGCCCGCACCATTCACGCCCAGAAGTCCAAAAATCTGACCGGGATGGGCTTCAAGGCTGACGCCGTCAACGGCCTTGACAACCTTGCCTTTGGAGTCCTTGAAGTGCTTTTGAAGGTTGGTTGTTGAGATCATTTTTAGTTTTTGTTCGGACAGGTAAGGGTTAGTTGGGATCGGTTCGGGTTTATATGACACGAATCCGGACGAACCCGGACAAAGCCGTACAAATCCGGACATGGAGAAGGCGGTCAAGCCCGAGCACTCCCAAATAGACGTTCCCCATTGAACTTCCGTTGCAATCCGGGTAGCTTCAAAGAAATGAGCCAACCACTTTTGCGTTCTTTACCGCGAGTCTTTGTTTCTGGTGCAAATTCGAGTGCTCCAATTGAATTGCCGTCGGGCGAACTGAATAAATTCCGAAAGGTGCTACGGCTTAAACTAGGCGACCAAATTGTAGTTTTGCCAAACGATGGATCTGCAATTCGCTGTAAGCTGGGAGAAAAGCAAGCGATCCCAATCTCCGTTGAATACCCAAGCACGGAGCCAGCATTGCACGTTACTTTGATTCAGGCGTTACCAAAGGGCGACAAACTCGAGACAGTTTTGCGAATGGGGACCGAAATTGGTGTATCCAAATTTGTAGTATTTCCAGCAATGCGGAGCATTGTGAATTGGGAACCCAAGAAGATTAAGGAGAAGTTTCGCAGGCTTGAGGCGATTTGTAGAGAAGCCGCGGAGCAAAGTTACCGTTGCCTAGTTCCGCAAGTCGCTTGGGAAGGCAGCTTTGAATCAGTCCTAAAGTCGTATCCAAATGCTTTGGTTTTGAGCGAATTGGAATCGGAAACCACGTCATTGGCATCTCGATTGAGCAATCCGTTGTTCTCAAACAAAGTGTCATTTGTCGTGGGTCCAGAAGGGGGGTGGGCACCGAAAGAAGTCAATTTGATTGGTGAACGAGGTGTGACTTTGGGACCGAGAGTTTTGAGAACAGACACTGCCGGATTGGCAGCAGCAAGCCTGGTCTTGTTGAGATAAATGTAGGACTAGAGCTATCCAGTCCTACATAGTATTAGTTTGCCAATACTTTTTCTTTCTTTTTAGGCTTTGGCGGATCAGAAACAACACGGAATGTTACATTTTTATCTTCCGTTAGCTCCGCCATGATCAGGTCGCCTTCTTTGAATCTGCCCATCAAGAATTCTTCACTTAACGGGTCTTCAATTAATCGTTGAACTGCGCGACGTAACGGTCTAGCACCTAGGTTTGGATCATAACCAGTTTCAACCAAGTAATCTTTAACTTCGCTGCTAAGATCAATCGTGATACCCATTGCCTTTGCCTGCTCATTAACTCGTTTCAAGTAAAGATCGGCAATGCGCAAAATCTCTTCTTTTTGCAAGTGCTGGAATACGATAATTTCGTCTACGCGGTTCAAGAATTCGGGACGGAACAGCTTCTTCATCTCTTCCATCATCTTGGTTTTCATGTTTTCATAGACTTTCGGATCGCTGAAATCCTGCTTCACATCTCGGAAGCCAAGCCCCTTGTCCAATTCGATTGGCTTAACACCGACGTTGCTCGTCATGATGACCAAAGTGTTTCGGAAATCAACGGTGCGACCCTGGGAGTCAGTTAAGTGTCCGTCCTCCATAATTTGAAGAAGGATATTGAACACATCCGGGTGTGCTTTTTCAATCTCATCTAAGAGCACTACGCAGTACGGGTTCCTTCGAACTTGTTCGGTTAGCTGTCCACCCTCATCATATCCGACGTATCCTGGAGGTGCGCCCACCAAGCGGCTAACACTAAATCTTTCCATGTATTCCGACATGTCAATCCGAACCATGTTGCTTTCTTTTTCGTAAAGGTAAGCAGCTAAAGCTTTAGCTAGCTCCGTTTTTCCTACGCCTGTAGGACCAAGGAAAATAAAGCTTCCCATTGGTCGCTTTGGATCTTTAAGACCGCTCCGGCTTCGCCGAATCGCCCTCGAAACGGCGGTTACAGCATCGTGCTGGCCGATAATTCTTGCGTGAAGGTCGTCTTCCATCCTGAGCAATCGCTGGGTTTCAGCTTCTACCAACTTGGTGACAGGTATTCCAGTCCAGCTTTGAACGATCTGTGCGATTTCATTTTCACTGACAATGGGTTCAATTTTCTCTTCCGCTTCCCATCGCGATTCGCGTTCCTTAATGCTGACTTCTAGCTCTTCTAGTTCAGTTTGGAGCTTGAGCATTTTGTCATCTGTTTCATTTCGCTTCTTAACATGCTCAATTTCGGTTCGCATTTTCCCGGCTCGAACCCGGTCATCTCTCACATCTTTCGGGGGAAGTGATTGCTGCAAACGTACACGGCTTGCAGCTTCATCCACCAAATCTATCGCCTTATCAGGCAAGGTTCGATCTGTAATGTAACGCTGTGAAAGTTGAACGGCAGAGACGATAGCGTCATCAGTAATCTCAACGTGATGATGTGCCTCGTATCTTTCTCGAAGTCCCTTCAAGATGTCAGTCGCTTCTTCTTCTGTTGGCTCAGCGACCTTAATGGCCTGGAACCGGCGTTCAAGTGCGGCATCTCTTTCAATGTACTTTCTAAATTCGTCTGATGTGGTTGCGCCGATGCACTGCAATTCGCCTCTAGCCAATGCTGGTTTCATAATGTTGCTAGCATCAATGGCACCCTCGGCGGCACCTGCGCCGACCAAAGTATGCAATTCGTCCACAAAAAGGATCACTTGGCCGTCCGACTTTCGGACCTCTTCCATGACCTTTTTCATTCGCTCTTCAAACTCACCTCGATATTTTGTTCCTGCTACCAAGCCAGCTAAATCTAACGAAATTAGTCGTTTGTCTTGAAGAAGTGCAGGAATATCTCCGCTCACGATTCGCAAAGCGAGTCCTTCAGCAATGGCGGTTTTTCCGACGCCCGGTTCGCCGATCAAGCAAGGATTGTTCTTGGTTCGGCGGCAGAGAATCTGCATTACTCGTTCGATTTCGTTGTAACGACCAACGACAGGATCAAGGTTGTTTTCCCTGGCAAGCTCCGTAAGGTCTCTTCCAAATTCATCTAAGGTTGGTGTTTTTGTAGCGGAACTTGAGCTAGAAGATGAGGATCGTGAGGTACCGCCGCTCGACGACTTAGGTTGAGTTTCGCTATCTTGAAGCGACATTACTTCCCTTCTCGCTCTTTCGAGTTCAACACCCAATTTAGCGAGAACTCGGCCAGCAAGGCCGTCGCCCTCTCTAATCAGCCCGAGCAATAGGTGCTCGGTGCCGATATAGTTGTTATTGAGGTTCCGAGCTTCGTCGTACGCCAGATCTATGACCCTTTTTGCTCTTGGGGTCAACGTCATATCTTGACTTGGCCTTGCATCTCCCCTCGGGAGCTGCTTTTCGACTTCGGCTCGAATTCTTGTTAGACTCACGCCTAATTTTTCGAGAACACGGGCAGCAACGCTGTCCGATTCACGGACGAGGCCTAGCAGAAGGTGTTCTGTTGAAACATAGCCCTCGCCAAATTTCTGCGCCTCTTCCTGGGCGTAGAAAACGACTTTTCGCGCTCTTTCAGTAAATCGTTGCCACATAGTATTCCTATTTATGTCTCCGGCGTTATGACCTTCGACTCTGTTCTTTTGTTCTACCTTTCATTCGGCGACTCTTGCGGGGCGGGTCAATTGGCCTAAGGGTCTTATTCCGCACAACAGGTTTCTTCCTGTTAGAGTTTCTAAAGACTGGTTTCAGCCTGAAAGTGATTCACTCTCCTTTGCCGTCACATCAAAAATCGTACCGGATTCGGCCTGAGCCTCACCGTGATTATTGGCAGGTTCAAGAAATTCCGTTACCGTAATATGAAAGGGTATGAGGGGACGATTAGTTTCGGGGGTTGGGACGTTTGGCAGGAACTGTCACTCAAGGCAACATTTCCTGACTGCTTAACGCGAAAAGTCCCTCAATCAAGACTTGCTACTACTTGGCGCGATCCGTTCGGGAACACGAACCACGTACATTTCAGCATTGCCATCTCGATCGCTAACAAACGCGATCTGTCCATTGGGGCCGAAGGAGGGCTGAAAGTTCTTAGATCGATGGTTTACAACTACCTTGATATTAGTTCCATCTGGATCCATGACCTTTATGTCGGAAAATCGTCCATTGCGAGACCAAAACGCAATCCTACCGTCCGGACCACTCGCCGGTCCGATGGCATTGGTGTCATCGGTCGAAACACGTCGCCTAGCTGATCCATCTTCTTCAATAGCAAAAATGTGACTTTGACTGCCTTTTGGACTATCGTCCGTTAGGTAGAGAATATTATCGCTTGACCAAGAATAAACAAGGCCATTTCCTAATCGTGAAATCTGAACCGGCTTTCGACCATCTAAGTAAAAAATGTAAATGCCGCCCTTCAATGTAGGGTTCTCGAAAAGCACTACGTTACCGGCGATCCTGTTGTTCGGCCCCCATGCAAGCGTGTCAAGCACAACCTCGCCTTTGAATTCACTAAGCTCTTGGATATCCGAGCCGTCTGGTTTAATCGTTCGAATGGAGCTCCATGGCACGTTCCCAGGC
>JANNJE010000015.1:0-5285 GCA_031405735.1 Armatimonadota bacterium
AGATAATCAACCATCTCTGACTTACACAAGAGATTCCGCCATGAAACCTATGGCGCGTATGCCAATCGATATGGAAGGTAGGATGCACGGGATGGTCGATCGTGGCGGACACATGGAAAACGGTTCATTGCCTTTAGAATCGTCCTTCCGATTGGCAGAAGCATTGCAGTTGTGGCTGTATTGCTCACGAAGAGCGAAATCACACATGCAATCGTGCCGAGAGAAAGGAGAATAGAACTTGCCGAACGAGTGGCAAACGGCTTGCTCAATAGCCAGTAGCTAATCCTGCGATCAAGCCCAGAATCCTCCATAGACTTTGCAATAATGAAGCTGCCTACGAAAAGCAAAATGATTTGGTCGCCGTAAGCTCCAAAGGCATCTTTTGACGAAAGTGCGCCAGTTGCGACTAGCAGGCAAGTACTCACAAGAGCTGTCATCGCAAGTGGAATTGCTTCCGTCATCCACGAAGTGACTGCAAATGCAAATGTCGTGGCAACCCATCGTTGCTCTGGCGGCCAATTGCCCATGGCGAGAAAAACGATAAATGGAACGATAAGACAAAGCACCTGCTTCCAGAGTTTCGGGCTGGGCTCACTTCCCTCTTCGGGCACTTGGTCCTGTGAATTGCTCATCGGCTATGGAAAACGACGGAAGCAAATCGTTTTGCGCCTCGAAGTAAATTATTCCGACGGCAATTACGTAGCCACAAGCGGGTCATAGTTCGACTAGCATACGAGTTCAGTTAATGCGGCTCAATACAATGATACTGGCGGAAATCCTGGCACTTGTCATTCGGTTAACCTTGTCTGCGACGTTTATTATCCAGATCCCCAATACGTCTTCATCGGTGGCATGAACACGAGAGCTGTTCATTCTGGTTCCATTGTGAAAGCGATCTACCAAAGGGATCAAAAACGAGGAAAGAGGTTCATTGAAACGTTTAATGGCGTGTGTTGCAAACAGGGAACTACATACTATGTGGGTTATGGAGGGTCAGGTCCACATACGAGCACATCTTGGGGAGCCTATGGGCCTGAAGACTACTACGAAGACGACTTCTATGAAGTCGTGTTTGTAAGCGGAGATCCAATTGGAATTGACTTTGATCCGCATCCAGATTTTTCTGGGGACGATTCCTCTGAAACCACATTTGGATTTGGAAACTGGGGTTCAACCCTAGGTGAAATCGCGTGCTGGTCGAGAGTCTGGCTAGACATATTGGTAAGTAACCGTTGACGATAAGCCTTGAGTCAAATATGGGGCTCCTGTAGTTTCCTTTGCAAGTAACACTTTCCAAATCGAAAAACTGCCCGCAAGAATCTTACGGGCAGTTTTTATTCGCCGCGAGGAGATTATCCTCCTCCGCCCCCAAGCCTCGGATCGGCTTGATATTTTGGATCATTCGGATTAGCAGGTTTTATGATGTAGCCCTGTCCTTTCGGAGCCTGGGCGGGATCGTTGATCACCTTGACATCTGAACTTGGAGTTACATCAGGTACTCCTGGACCGCTAGTGGGTACCGCCGAAATTCCGGCACCGCTTTGCGCAGTCGTCTCCGGTGCCTTTTCTTCCCCACAACCACCTGCAAGCAACAAGCTAAGAGCTACTAAAAGTATTGAGAATTTTAACATTTTGAGTTTCCCATTTTGAAAACTGCCACCCGAAAATACGGGTGGCGCGATTTCTTCGATCCCTATTTAAGGATCCATTATGCAGTTGTCCCAAAGATTCATTTTGAGTTTCGCTGCGTTACGATCTAGCCACCACTCACCCGTTTGGGAAGGCACCAGTGCATTGTCACACGTTGGGTCGCCCAAAGGATTGCCCAACAAAGATACCGTTTGATATCTCTTAGCATGGCCGTCAAGGAATCCGAGAACAGTTCCTTCGTTGTGAACGTTGTTCATTGAAACTTGTCCAGGGGTCGGTAGATTTACAGCGTTGTTTTTAGCTAAGTATCCACGACGGCCAATCAGCGTATCGCCAGAAAAACTGGTAAACAGCATAACGACCTTGGCTACGTTTTTGAACTTATCTGCACTTTCAAGCACCATCTGGTTTGGATTGGCCGTCCAGTACCAACCACCAGTAGTGGAGTTCTGTCCGATGGATGGCCAACCGCGATTCGGCCACGAATCGCCATATTTTGTCAGTTCCTTTGAACGAACATCCAAGAACGCTTCCTTGTTCTTCATATAGGGATAAATATATCCCGTCCAAATCATGTTCTCAGACGTATAAGGCACCAACGGACCCGTGCTTGGCGCAGCATTGTATCGTCCACGCAAAACGTTATCATAGTCGTCCATATACATAATGAGAGCAGTAATCTGCTGCTTCATGTTGGAGAGAGTCGAGGTAGTTTTTGCACTGCCTTTTGCCTGCGCAAACACAGGGAATAGAATCGCAGCAAGAATTGCGATAATTGCGATCACAACCAATAGTTCAATTAGTGTGAACGCCCGATTGATTTTACGAAACATTATGATTCCTCCTAACACTCGCGTTTCCACAAGTGTTGCGTTCCTAAAGGAGAACGCTTCCTCATTGTATAGTACTTTTCTCGAAATGAAAAGGATTTTTTTATTTTTTTTATTTTTTAGTAAAAAAACTCCCCCGAAGCAATTTCGGGGGAGTTAGGTTCAAACAGGTGTGAAATGCTTAGTCGTCTGTTCCTTTTACGAAAACAGTCAGCCGGTCCACCATCATTGTCCATCCGTCAATATCGCTGACATCGTTCTGAGGAACCCATAGGTATCGGAACTGAAGTGTCCCGTTTCCATCCAGGAAGTTCGCAGCTCCAGTCGTCACGTCAATTCGATTAGATACGAACGAACCTAACGGGCTATTTCGGATTCCAACATTTTGCCAAGCGTTTGTCGAAAAGTTCCTAAACTGCCAAAATTCAGAAAGATCGTTTCGGCTTGCCCTTGTTGAACCAATCACCGAAATCGCTGTCGTTGTTACTGCTGAAGTGTCTTTTGTGAACCTCATAGTGCCGATCGAGTCAAATTCATCGCAAAGGACGTAATAGATGTCATTGTCTCCTGCAATTCTTAGCGACGACGCAGCACCGCCAAAGAAAAGTCCAGCATCTACTGTGACTTCAGATTCCGAAGTTGCCGTAAAGGCACCGAAATTTGAGTAAAGACCGAAGGCAGGCCCCAATGGCTCAATAATTGGAGGGCCGATGGCGCCTGTGTAATCGTAGAACTCAACCAAATACGCTGGTCCCGGAGGATCAGTCATGTGTCGCCCGTCTGAGTTGTTTATGTAACCAGCCGGATATGGCAGCGTACTTGCGATATCGGTGTCGTCATCCCATTCAAATGCGCCCTGTTTGCTAGGATTGCCGCCTGGCAAACCATAATTGGTCTGTTTCGTGATCCAAAAATACGGCTGGGCACGCGAAGCAAGCGTATTGGCTGCGCTTCTGATTGACACGATGTAGGCACCTTTGCCATCGCCTGGAAGCTCCATGCTTAACGGCGTCGCCCCGGCGTCTAGGTCAATATTTGCATAGAAACCCCCTACAGGAAGCGTCATTCCGAAATCTAGCGCAACGCCATCGAAGGCTCCTCCCCAAGAAATGTTATTCGGGCCAGAAGGTGGCGGAAGCCCAACTGCAGTGTCAGCAAACGTCTCCGCGTTGTTAATGTTTATGATGCAGGATTCGGTTCCAGCGCCTCCAACAGGGTTCCAGTACCACATAATGGAGCAACGATTGGCGTCAAACCCAGCATAAAGTGGATTGACTTCCATGTCGTTAGTCCAAAACGTCATTTCAAATGTGGCTGGAGCTCTAAATCTGGCTCCGGGAGCATTAGCCAGCAATCCGTAGTTGCCAGTAAGCATATAGGCAGGTCCGTAGCCTGGATTCTCAAACGGTGCGCCGTTCGGAGCCGGTGGGACAAGTGTTGCCGGGCTTAGCTCGATTGCATCAAAAATCGTTGTCCACGGGCCGTTGGGCCAATCGTTATCTAGAACCATTGAAATCCATGGACCTATCTGATTGCCGAATTTATCAATTGGCGCCCACCGCAACGGGCGTGCCATTTGTATTTTTGAATCTATTACAGTTCTAGTTGAACCAGAATATCCAAAAACGTTTCTTTTGCCAAACTTTTGTGCCGTGGCAGTGCCACAGATCATAGCCGCTGCTGCTACAGCAGCAATTATTGTCAAGCTTTTTACTTTCAATTCATCCTCCTCAATTCAATAAGTCTGCGCCCTTAATGGAGCACAACTACACTAGGATACGTTGAACAGGGACTCCCTCGAAACATTACTGGGTAAACCAAGTAGATTTACCAGGCGTTTCTGCATCGTCCCTCTCCAATCTTTAGACGTTCGGAATTATCGAATTCGTGCGAAGTTTCCAAGCAATTCTGTCATTTGGTCAACTAGCAGTTCCTAAGATTTTGGATTCTTCAGGAAGTGCTAAAGTTACTCATGACTCGAAGGACATTTTTGTCAACATCTGTCACCGTAGCTTCGATTCCTTCGAATTCCTTTGGATTTTTCGGCCAAAAGCAATACGACGTCGTGATTCATAGCGGGCGAGTAATAGACCCTGAAACGAAAACCGATGCCATTCGAAATGTGGCCATAAACGGAAATCGAATCATGGCAATTACGCCAAATCCAGTTCGGGGCAAGAAGAACATTGATGCCAAAGGGCTGGTCGTTGCTCCAGGGTTCATTGACCCGATCGCTCATGGACAGGACGAAATCAACGACAGACTACAAATTCTGGATGGTGTTACCACTTCCCTACAGATGGAAGGCGGAGCCGAAAACGTAGCCAAATGGTATTCAGAAAACGCTGGCAAAAGACTTTGCAACTTTGGTGCGGGAGCCGGGCACGGCCATGCAAGAAGCTCAGTTCTCAAAGATCAAGACGACGAAGTCAGCCGGGCAGCCACTCTTGAAGAAATGAAGAAGATTTGCGCCCACATCGAAAAGAATCTGAGGGCTGGCGGGCTAGGCGTCGGTTTTGGGCTTGAATATCGCCCCTCAACAACTCGATGGGAAGTTATGGAAGCGTTTCAGATCGCCGCCAAGTACAATGCAAGCTGCCATTGCCACACGAGATATGGAACCTTGGAAGACGACGCAAGTGCTCTTGTCGGTTTTCAAGAAGTGATGGCAACAGCAATGGCTACCGGAGCACCGTTGCATATATGCCATGTTCCCAGCATGGCTCTTTCAAGCACGTCTCAATACTGCATCAGATCTCCTCAGTGAAATACTGCAGGGTAATGCACCAGTCCTCAGCAGGAAAT
>JANNJE010000016.1:0-11307 GCA_031405735.1 Armatimonadota bacterium
CATTGCCGTACTCGATCACCTGCAACTGAATTGCAGAATCCCGAGAGTTTGCACCCTGTAATTCAGGTGGGCTCGAATCTTCAAAAATCCCCGCTTCGATGACAGTCCCTCCCCACCAATTAGGTAGTGGTAAAGTGGCAAAAATTCCCCGTTTGTGCCGCTTACACTAATACTATAGCGTAGGATTTAATAAAATCCAAGAAAATTTGCGAGAATTTTTGAAATTCATCCTTCCCATAGGTGCGCCTCTCGTGCATGGGCCGCCTTTAGCTTCTCGAACGCAGACTCAACTTCCTCTGCTGATGGGGCACCGACAAGTGCTTCGGCAACACTGTTTCTATCTCTCAAAGTCTGCAAATCATGAAAAACGTCGGCCAGTTCACCCGCAGATACTTCTGCCCTTACTTGGCTTAGAAGCTGATCATCTGTTGTAAACGCAATCATGCAATCTGACAATGAATCTCTTTCTGAGCTTGGCTCAATTTCAGATAGCCATTCGACGGGCTTGCCCGTGGGCGGTTTTTCCGGGAATGCACTCAAGATCGCTTCTGCGACTGCCTGCCCCTTGTTTGTTATCATGGAGTCTTTCTTGAGCGATTTGTATACCTCTAACCGCAGAAAACCTTCCAAGAACGCTCTAAACAGCACGGATTCGGCAGGATTGCACTTTGGTGTTTCAGCGATTGAATGGGTTGGCGCTCCACCCTTTACTTTTTGGGCGCCTCGCAGACGAATTTTTTGTGCTTGACGGGCCTGTTGCATGAGAGACTCTGCATCGGCCCTACTTCCCGAAAGGTGTTTGCCACTGACCAGAGTTGCCAAACTTTGCATTTCGCTAAGAGAGGAAGCCTTTGACAAGGCTTCAACAATTTCCGCCCAAAATTGTTCGTCGTGGCTTGCAGATGTGGACTCAATTCGCCAAATCTGAAACTCGGAAGGGGTCATCGTCCGTTCGGCCGCTTCTCGAACTGCCGCCGCCCCTTGACTGCGAAGCATCGTATCGGGATCTTCGCCTTTTGGAAGGAGCACGATTCTTGCAGCGATGTTTTCTGCTTGCAGAATTTCGCTTGCTCGATCCGCGGCTTTGATTCCTGCAGCGTCTGCATCGTAGAGAATCGTCACCTTTTCGCACCATCGCCGAAGCAATTTGGCATGTTCTTCTGCGAGCGATGTTCCCAGTGATGCCACGGCGTTTTCGAGCCCTGCTTGATGGCAGGCAATAACATCTAGATATCCTTCCACCAAGATTGCTTGGTTTGCCTTTGCAATTGCATCCTTGGCTCGATGCATCCCATATAGAACTTTGCTTTTTCTGTAAAGTGGAGTGTCCGAACTATTGATGTACTTCGGTTGGCCGTCGCCAAGGATTCTTCCTCCGTAGGCGATGAGGTCGCCGCGTTCGTCATGAATCGGAAACATCAAGCGGGATCGAAACTTGTCAAAATACGACCCGGCAGAGTCCTCTTCAACCAAAAAAAGCTCCTTTGCGGCAGCAAGTGTCACCTTCGATTTGCGAAAGGCGGTTGCTAAGTGGTGGTCGCTTGCAGGGGCATAACCTAGTCCCCAGGTCTTCCGAATCTCCTCTGTAAGGCCCCTACCTTCGCAATATCGAATTGCGAATTCACTTTTTGCAAGTTCGGCTGCAAAGAAGCCTTGTGCCGATTTCATGATTTCAAGGCGCTCTTTTCTGCCGAAAAGTGATTCTCCGTGCTTGGCTGAAAGCGTGATTCCAGCTTTTTCGGCGAGAAACCGTAGCGCGTCGCCAAATTCGACATTTTGGGATTTCATTACCCAATTGAAAATATCGCCAGCTTCGCCGCACGACCAACATCGGTATCTACCGATGTCGGGGCTAACATAGAAAGAAGGGCTTCTGTCGTCGTGAAACGGACAGAGGCCCTTCCAATGTTTGCCTGCTCTTTTTAGCAGGACTTTTTGGCCAACAAGGTCAACGATGTCAATTCTCGTCCGAATCTCGTCGCGCTCGTCCCGCACTTGCTAAGCTTTGCCGCCGGCTACCACGATCCCAGTCACCTGGTGCGTTTTGTCTTTTCCTAATCTGTTCAATCGGAAAGCAACTTTGTTTCGCTGAAGGAATCTTACGACGATCGTATCGCCATTGATTTCGTATCCGTCTGGCGTACCGTATTTCTTGATCAGCGTTCCGAAACTTGATCCAAAGCCTACACCCTTTCGAGTTTTCACTTTGCCATCTTGCATTCCAATTGCTTCGATTTGCACAACTCGGTTGAACTTATCAAGCACAAATCCGTACTTGCTCATGCCTCGTTTGTATACCCAACGTGTATATGCAACGCTCTGGTCAGAGCCGCCACCGCCAGCACCTGCTGCATTACCGCCGCCACCGCCGCCAGCTCTTTGGCCAGGGCCCGCTCCGCCGCGTGGACCTTCATCGCCATCACCGCCCGGGGCTTTTTGCCGAAGGAGTTCATTGCCGACTCCCCAGTCTCCGTTAGGAACACCATCAATAAAGTTCGGTGGTGCAGTCGGAGCAGGAGCACCACCAGCTGCACGACTAGGAGCTCCAGTTCCTCCGGCGCCAGCACCTCCAGCGCCGCCGCCGCCGCCGCCTGGGCCAATCGCTGTACCGCCAAAATTAATTGGCTGAATCTCGAGCGGTGAACCGTACATCGAAATGACTCGCTGCCCAGTATCGTAGAGCTTGATGCCGACAAGTCCGTTTTCTGCATTCGATGCGCGAACCGATTGGCTCACTGCATCAATGCTGATCATCGTCAGGGCTAAACTGCAAATTGCTAAATTAGTAAATCTTAGAGTCAAAGGTCTTTCCTCCTGAAACTTTCGCCTAGTTTTCAGTCTTCTATATCTGACGAGGCTAATTGCGAATTGGTAACGCAGCCAGCCCAGATTCATACAAGAATTTTCGGTCGCTCTCTGGTATACCTTAGGCACACCTCGTTTGGAGACAAAAATGTCAGCAGAATTAGAAATTTCTTCCACAGATTTTGAAGCCCAGGTGCTTCAATCCGATATTCCCGTACTCGTAGACTTTTGGGCGACTTGGTGCGGCCCATGCCGTGCCATTGCTCCTTCGGTTGAGCAAATAGCTCAGGAGTACGCAGGAAAAGCCAAGGTTTACAAGGTTGACGTTGATGCGGAGGGAAGCTTGGCGATGCAATTTAACGTAATGTCCATTCCAGCACTGCTTGTGTTCAAAGGTGGAAAAGTTGTTGATCAAATGGTAGGTGCGGCTCCCAAGGCTACGATTGCACAGATGTTGGATAGGGCGTTGTAGGGGGACGGCTTATTGGGTTACGGGGTGTAGGGTTCAGGGTTCAGGGTGATTGGCAACCAACAACTGACAACCAACGACTCTTTCGAAATTTTCCCCAATCCACAAACAGGACATAATCGTCTAATAAACAAATGAAGCTTCGCGGCATCCTGTTGGCAACCACCATTTTCGTAGCGTCGCTATGGGCTGCTGCTGGTTTGACTTCCCCTACTAGAGCTGATTCGACGCTTAGAATCGAAGTTGAGGGAAAGGGCACCATAGTGATCCGTTTGGCTGCGGATAAGGCGCCAAAGGCATCCGCCCAAATCATTCAACTTGCCAGACAAAAATTCTATGATGGACAACGTTGGTTTCGAGTGGTAACCAAACCTCGGCCGTTTTTGATTAAAACAGGCGACCCCAATTCACGTGATGCATCAAAGCTAGATTCGCCATCAATGGGCACTAGAGGCGCAGGAGCTAGGATTCCGTTTGAACAAACTGGAATCGAAGCAACGGAAGGTGCAGTCTTTCTTGCAGCTAAGCCAGGCGACAGGGATTCGGGCGACAGTCAATTCTTTATATTGTTAGACACTTACCGTTTCCTTGAAGGCGATCATACGGCCGTAGGCCGAGTTGTGGAAGGAATGGATGTCGTTCGACGGATTACAAAGGGCGATTTGATTACTTCCGTTAAATTTTCAAGTGGCGAAGTGGCTTTGGCTGGGAAGTAGAGTCGGTTTGTTGGCAGTTAGCAGTTAGCAGTTAGCGGTTTGCAGTTGCAGGTACCAGGTAATGACTCTTCTGAAAGTCATGCGATAGCAATTTTCATTTTCTACGTTCCCCAAGTTGCCGATAGCTTGTACACGTTCTCCGCCAACCGCTGACTGCTAACTGCTGACCTAAGTCCAACGTCCAACACCCAGCGTAATGTAGAATGCCATCTGTGCGGCTTGCTAGAGCCATTTTCTTGAGGTTAGTCTACGGGGTGCTAAGCCTCGTTTTTATTACTTTCGTGGCGTTTCTTGCCGACGAATTGGCTCCTGGCGACTTGGCGACGGTGCTCGCCGGAGAAAAAGGAAACAATCCGCAGTACGTTCAGCAGCTTCGGCATGACATCGGATTAGATCGTCCGATGCTCATTCGCTATAAGGACTATTTGATAAAAACTGCCCAGGGCGATTTTGGCCAGAGCTTTCGTCCAACTAAGGGAACCGTCGCTGAACTTTTGAAGCAGAACTTGCCAATGACGCTTCGAATTGCGTTTATGGCACTACTGCTTGCTATTGTTGTTGGAATCAGCTTAGGAACCTTGGCGGCGGTTTATGAAAACCGCGCTGCAGACCGACTTGTGCTTGTTTTCAGCACGCTTGGCGTTACAATTCCGAATTTTGTTCTAGCTCCGATTCTTGTCTATTTGTTTTCAGTTCAATTAGGCTACGTGCCACAGAATTGGGAGCCAAATCTTCGAGCGCCCCTGTTTTTGTACTTGATACTGCCTGTTTTTGTCCTTTCCCTACGACCAATGACAACCCTAACGCGCCTAACGCGAGCCAGCATGATCGAGACGATGAAACAAGAATTTATCAAACTTGCAATCGCCAAGGGTGTCGGGACGAATCGGCTTATATATAGCCATGCCCTTCGCAATGCCATCCTGCCCGTAGTCACGCAGTTGGGTACAAATTTTGGTTTCTTGTTGACGGGTTCCTTTGTGGTCGAGCGATTTTTCACTCTGCCTGGAATCGGAAGAATTGGAATTGAGGCGATTCAAGATGGCGATATGCCGGTAGTGCAAGCAACCATTTTGGTGACTGGCGCGATGTTCATTCTTATCAACTTGATTGTTGATCTGCTACTGCCCATTATTGACCCAAGAATTCGGGAGCGGGCAATATGAAGCGCCGAGACGCGCTCTTTTGGGCTGGTGCCTCGTTCTTGATTTGCCTCGTATTGGGAGCAATCTTGGTACCTATGTTTGGGCCGGATTACACCAAAGATGTAGGCAAGCCGTTCTCTCCGATTAGTACTGGAACATTGCTTGGCACTGACCAACTTGGGCGGGATATTTTTGTTCGGATCATGTACGGTGCAAGGGTTTCGCTTACTATCGGATTGTCAGTTCAAATGATTAGCCTAGTTGTTGGAATATTGTTTGGAAGCATTGGAGTATTCGGCCCAAAGTACATTCGAGTTCCACTGATGCGCTTTACCGACGCAATGTTTGCATTTCCTGACATCTTACTGGCGGTGCTCATTATTGCCATAAGAGGGCCAGGGATGGATGCGGTGATCATTGCACTTTCCATTACTTCCTGGCCAGGGATAACTCGCCTTGTTTACACACAGATATCCTCATTAAAAGATCGAGAATTTGTAATTGCAAGTAGAGCCATGGGGGCTTCTACTGCCTACGTCGTAAGAAAGCACGTTTTGCCTCAACTCATTGGAGTAGTCCTAGCTGTTAGCATGGTTGACTTGGCTGGAACGATTCTAGCAGAAAGCACCTTGAGTTTCTTAGGAATTGGCGTTCAGCCTCCGATGCCTAGCTGGGGAGGAATGTTAGACCAGGCTCGCAAGAACATTAATGCACAGCCAATGCAACTTCTTTGGCCATGCTTGATATTAAGCATCACAATTTTTGCACTAAACTTCGTAGGCGATGGGCTCCGCGCACGTTTAGACCCGAGAAGTAAATAGCAAGAATCCATTAACTGATAATTTCTGCTTTATATGAACGATCACTCTTTATCTGAGTTCGTGCGCTTCTCTTTGATTTTTGACGAACTATTTCTAATGCCTTTGCAAGCTGATTATCAGTTTTAGGCTCGCCCATAACGGGAGCAGGCGAATCCTGCAGCTTTACCTCTTGATGCACTTTGATGCCACCTGAGACATACATTCCATCGTCATCAAGCTTACGCGCAATATCCTCACCGCTAGGAAGGTAATACCGGGCAATTGTGAATTTTGCGCTTGATCCATCACGAAACGAGATGACGTTTTGTACAGACGCCTTTCCGTATGTATGTTCTCCCACAAGTGTTGCAATACGATAATCCTTTAGTACACCAGCCAGAATTTCAGAAGCCGACGCTGAGTCTTCATTGACTAAAACGACAATGGGATAGGTCATTTCACGCTTCTTACCAACCAATGTAACTGTCCGTTCTTCCGCTCCTCCACGCATCTTTAGGGTGACCGCTGGCTTGTTTTCCAAGAATAATGACAATATGTCGCGAACGGATTCCAGAAGTCCACCTGGATTGCCCCGAACATCAATAACTAAACCATTTAGCCCGACACGATCAAGCTTTTCCAATGCTTGCTCAAATTGGGCTGCCGACGGTTCGGAAAAGATCGAAATATTGATGTATCCAATGCCATCTTCAAAAACTTGAGAAGTGACAGTTGGCGCAGTGATTTGAGCGCGTTGGATCGTTAGGATTATTGGCGTCGGAACACTTACTCTCGTAATTGTCAATGTTACTTTTGTTCCAACTGGGCCGCGAATCTGGTCGGCAATTTTGGCAGTATCCTGTCCGCTTACAGACTTGCCATTAACAGATGTAATCAAATCTCCAGTTTTCACTCCGGCATTGGCGGCTGGGCTTTCGTCAAACACAGCACCTACTTTTGCTCCAAGTGGATCGTTTGCGAGCCTAGCCCCAATTCCCGCAAATTGTGCCTTGGTTTCCAGTTTGAATTCTTGAGCTAGTTTCGGCTCCATGAAAACTGTATGCGGATCGCCTAGCGATGCCATCATTCCAGCTAAGCCGGCGTATTTAGTTTTTGAAGGATCAAGCTGTCGTGCAAAATCTTGCTGGATGTGAGTGAATCCGCTTCGAAATACTTTTATAGGCGCGACCTTTTGCTTAGGTGGCTGGTAGCCAACAAGATCGGCAAAGAGAGAAGCATTTGGTGCCTTGCCCTTTTGAATGTCTCGCCAAGAGAAACCAAGGATAAAAAGCCCGCTGGTAAGTATTAGCACGACCAAAATTCTTCCAAAAGCCTTCACTTCGCACTACCTCCTTCAAATCGGCCCAAATTCAATGTGTAACCGCTGTTGTCAGGCAAGATCGTAATCTGTGTTGCAACTGGGTTCCCTGCTGTTTTGCCTTCAATCTTGGCTCCCGATTTAGCTAAGATTTGTGAGAAAATTTCTGGCACACCTGACGTGCCGTTATTAACTACAATGGTGATTCTGGCTGCATTCGAATTGGTTCCTTTGATCAAAATCGGAACAGGCGTCCTTTTGCCTTCTCGTTTCAGTGACCCCAACGATCCCGATATTCCCAATTTCTTTACCAAAGTGATCATCGTCGGATAATCCCCGAGCCCTTGTCCACGTAGATCAAACCGGATATTGCCATTGCTTGGCGAATACACCTTTTCTGCGCCAGGGATAAACGATATTTCTTCAAACTCTGAATTGACTTTTCGCTCCCAAACCCCCTTTGAAAATTCGACAGTTGTTCTCTTTTCTGCAACAACAAACTCTACTTTAGTCTTTCCTTGGCGACCCGTCGCAAGGCGCTTCCAAGCTCGAATCGGAGTGATTGCACTATCAGATTTCGTACGAATTTCCTTTCGAAGTTCATCCATCGCTGTAGCTGGAAGTTTCTTCGCCAGGACTTTGGCTTGAATTTCTCGTGCCCTTTGTATAAACTCCGAATTCATTACCCAGTGGCCATCAATCGTCTCAATTTTTGCTCCAACCACGAGGCCAGACTTTTCTGCAGAGCTTCCAGGAATGATGGAGCGAACTACCACATTCGGGATTCCTTCGGCACCAGCTGATCCATTGGTCTTTTGGTATTCGAATCCAAACTCTGCACCAATTCCTTCGAATTGACCTTGCAGCCCTCGAAGTACGACAGTCATTTCCTCTTGATCATAGTAAATCGAGTTTGTATCGTTTAAGCTGGCAATCATTCCTCGAATGGCTCCAGTCGCGAGCTTCATCTCGTCGGGAATCGGATCAACATAGTCGTCGCGAAGGATATTCGCAACTTCAGTGAAATAATCGTCTTCTGGGATTGACTGAATATCCTTTGAAGCGACCAGGTTTTGGAAAGTGGGAATTCTTGCGCTCGGCGACCTTTGCTCTCTAACAAGAATGCCTGTGAGCAACGCACCAGCACTAAGCGTAGCCAAACCTGCCATCCGCAACCCAGACTTCCACTCTTCTGATTTAGCCATTGATCCGTCCACCTATTAGTTTTACGTCCATTGTCGAGAATTCCTTACCGAACGAATACGAGTTTCCGCACAATAATTTCCTATCTTACTTGACGCCTGAAAGCATCGAACAGTTGTCGCCGATGCCTTTTGCGACCTTAAGTTCGCGAAAAGCCTCCTGAACGCGAACATCTGAATCGCTGGAAACTGGACCAAGTTCCTCGACTTTAACTTCCCCAGGAAGTTTTGCAAGGCATTGTAGCGCTTTCGCTCTAACTCGAGGATCAACATCGGTAACGGCCAATATAAGGGCGGGCCTTGCATCTTGAGTCGGAGAATCAAGAATTCGATTTAGAATGGAAAGTCGAACAAATGGACTATCGTCTCGAATTCCCTTCCATCCTTCGGCAGCAAAAGTAGGATTTGGAGAGTGTGCTAATCTCCAATGGCACGATTCCCTTACTGCGTCGCACGGGTCGTTAACTGCTGAATATTGAAGTCTCCTGCATACTGTCTCGTTCGATACATCTGAATTTTCCGCAACAAACCGCCTGATTTCTGGATCGGATTCTTGCATGAATACAATCAGGAGCAAGTTCGATTCGCGACTTCCAATTTTTGCAATGGATTGAGCACTCCTAAGCCGGGCCTGCCAACTTCGTGTTGCGAATCCAGTGCTTAATGTTCCTGTCGTGGATGGCAATTTTCGTTCACCCAATGCAATTGCAGCAAACATTCGATGTGAATCTAGAGGCGGCCCCAAAAAAGTTCTGCTAATCGCGCTCCAAGCCGAATCAGTATTCTGAAATCGGAGTGCCTTGATCGTAGCTTGTGCCTGGCGTGCATCCAAAGTGTTAAGGGTATCAATGAGCGCAGGTTCGATTGACGAACTCCGAATTCTTTGGAATGCTGCAATTGCGTTGATTCGGACAAAATCAATACGATCTTTCATTAGCAACAAGAGATTGGATATATTCTCTGGCGTGTCGGAAGCGGCAGCAGCCCAACGAGCCCGATCCTCTGGGTTTGGTGAAGCAAAATTTGGTTGAGAGCCAGGAATGGACGAGTACACAGGAACGGCTTCAGTGGTCGCTTCGGCAGCTGCTGTCCCAAGAAGCAAACTGGAAGATGTAGATAATCCCTTGCCCCACGATTCTGCCAATGGGTCGCTACTCAAAACAACACGCCTAACTATTGCTCGACCTGTACTTGGTCCAATCGCTCTCAAATCAACGACAACTTGATGCCAATTTCCGTCCGATGTTGCCTCGATCTCTGCCCCTACGGGAGTCGCATCACAATCTTCTGGAATCGGCCATCGTCCGAAAAGCCTGATTTGCCTAGAAGGTGAATTCTGAAACTCGAATCGAATGAGGACAGGTTCCACTTGGCTCGCCTTGATCCAAAAGCTGAATTTCGGATTTGAACGTGATTCAATGCCTGGCCCTCTTTTCCCAGAATCGTAGATCACCACTTCACCAATTCGAATCGCCTTTCCAAAATCAATGAGCGTTACATTTCCCTTTTCAGGGTCGGACTGAGCCGAAGCCGTGAATTTGCCCGATGTTTTGACCTTCGTGGCTTCGCCATCGAAGAACTGGATTGCATTCGCTTCTTGAATGCCAGGTTGCGGTCCTTGGCTGACTCTTGGATGTCCAACCAATTCACATTCTTGGAGATCTGATTTGACATCTGCAACCGAGAAAACGCCAACTTGAGCTCCGTTAACCTCAATAAATCCGTGAAATTTTGCTTCCGCAAGCTTTTGTCCAAAGAGTTCAAGAAATGAATGTTTTACGAAAAGTAACGACTTGCCCTTACCTTGGACGAGCGCCGATGCCTCCATGTCTAAATCAAATACAGGATCGAGTGAGGTTGACCCAGATAGCATTCGCATTGGCAATCCTTCGCCCGTGAGTACCACGTCCCATCCGCGATTGGTAATCACTAGTTTTGCGCCTAGAATTTGAGCCATTTCAGAGTCGGTAAGCGAGCCGACCATTGCTAGGGGATCGTTTTGAATGTCGGAATACCGAACGCCATCAACAGAACCCTTAGTTTGATTGCGGCTCGAGAAATCAGTACTGTTAGCTTCCTTATTCGCTAGAATTTTGCCAAGTGTTCCTGCTGGCAAGGGTGAATCTAGAGGCAAATCTCCAAATTGAAATCGGAAATTTGACTCTGGTTCAATTTGATAGCCCAAGTGCCTTGCAGATTCCCGTAAATCTTCATTCCAAATTTGGAAAAACCTCCGGGATACGTCATCCCCCTTTGCTAACAAATTCGCAATTGGAATACACGCCACCGGAGTTTCCCAAATCGTTGCTTTTGCAGCGAATGGCGTCAGCCCACTATGCAAGACCCATACGGAATCGAATGGGCCGCGAAAAATCTTGTCATCTGATAGAAAATCGAAACCATTAATCCTTGGCGAACAGTATTCTCGAAGCCAGTTATCATCGAACGGATTTGAAGTTTCCGAAGCGTCCTGGTAGTTTTCATCAATATCCGTCTCGACATCAATTTCAACCTTTAGCCGTCCCATCATCGCCGACTCGACTCGTACTGCCCATTCCGCCAGAGCAACAAAGACCTGGTCCACCTGCTCTTTTTCCATCCAGTTGCGCCGCACTCTAAGGATTTCGCCTCGATTTAGAATGTTGGTTCTGGGCAACAGGAATACCTTTGTCCGCCAAATCGGTGTTTCGACTGTTTGAAGCGCAATTGCTTCGACATAATTCTTTCGAATTTCCGCCCAATCTTGCCTTCCCGAATCCAAAACCATGAGGTTGCCAGTGTCACCGATTGAGATTCGATTTCCATTCCACTCGAAACTTTCACCGGTAACTGGAGTTCCAATGGGCCATTTG
>JANNJE010000017.1:0-3573 GCA_031405735.1 Armatimonadota bacterium
GCTCTACTCTCGAGGGTATTTCCGTCAACGGCTTTCCGCAGATGCCTGGCAGCAAGAAGAATATCTTTCATCCGACTTCCACAATATGCCGATCTCAATTGTCCGAGGCGAGGACAACCGGCCAATTACAATCAAAGTTGAGGTTTTGGATAGAACCATCACATGCCAGATATGGAAGGCGATAGTCGGCAAGATTGAACTCTTTCTGCTCGATTCAAACGTATTGGAAAACGCTCCCGACGACCAAAATATCACCGATACGCTCTATGGCGGCGACCAAGAAATGCGCCTTTGCCAAGAGATCATTCTTGGGATAGGAGGGATGAGGGCACTAAGAGCCGTCGGAAAGCGGCCAGATGTCTGCCACATGAACGAAGGACACGCAGCATTCCTTACTATCGAACGGATTCGCCAAGTGATGGAAGATTTCAGCACGGATTTTCGAACTGCTCGCAAGATTGTCGTCAGTTCGAATGTGTTCACGACACACACGCCAGTGCCAGCAGGCTTCGACTTGTTTGCCGTTGAAACCCTTCAAAAATATGTCGGACACCATATCGCGCCGTTAGAGATTACATTTGAGGAATTCGCCCAACTAGGAAAACTCGACCCGGAAAACGAAGGCGAAGCCTTCAACATGGCGGTCTTCGCCATGGAAAATGCGAACTACCTCAATGGTGTAGCCAAACTCCACGCCAAAGTGACACGGGGCATGTTCCATTCTCGTTGGCCGGGATATCCAGAAAGCGAAGTCCCGGTTCAAGCCGTTACCAATGGCATTCACACAACAACTTGGATCAGCCAGCCGATTGCTGAACTTTTGGATCGTTCGATTGGGCATGAATGGCGGTCCCACTCTGCTGACCCCGAAATTTGGAATCGCGTTTGGCAGATTAACGATCGAGAACTTTGGGAAACGAAGGCAACTTTGCGAAAGGAGCTTGTCCGTTTTTCGAGAAACAGGTTGAAATCGAACCTGAAACGCCGTGGGGCAACTCCGCTCGACCTGATGGAAGCAGAAACAGTTCTCGATCCAGACATTCTAACCATCGGCTTTGCCCGACGATTTGCAACGTATAAACGAGCCGCCCTGATGCTCAGCGACAAAGAGCGGCTCAAGGCGATTCTCTATCATCCTGAAAGGCCGGTTCAAATCGTGATTGCTGGAAAGAGCCATCCAAAGGACGACGGCGGAAAGAAGCTGATTCAAGAGCTCGTCACCTTTATGAAGGACGAGGGCGCACGGTCGCGAATGGTGTTCCTAGAAGATTACGATATGGAAGTGGCTCGTCGGCTTGTGCAAGGCGTGGACGTGTGGCTCAATAACCCCCGAAGGCCGCACGAAGCCAGCGGTACCAGCGGCATGAAGGTCGTTCCGAACGGCGGGTTGAACTGCTCGGTGCTAGACGGCTGGTGGGATGAAGCCTACACGGAAGGCATCGGGTGGGCGATTGGCGACGAACGGCAATTCCCCGATGAAAGCCAGCAGGATTGGATTGACAGCCAAGCACTTTACCATCTGATCGAGTCTGAAATCGGCCCGAAATTCTATGATCGCAACCACGAAGGCTTGCCTATGGGTTGGATCGAAATGATGAAGCGCTCGATGTCCCAGCATTCTCCTCAGTTTTCAACCGCCAGAATGGTGAGCGATTACGCCAGAAACTTCTATGTTCCGGCGTGGAATGCGTTTCAGGCACTCACAACAAAGGGTCTTGGCAAGGCGCAAGCCGCCCTAGAATGGCGCGACAGAATCAAAGTGGAACTGCCGAGAGCGAGATTTCTTTCTACGAATGCAGAAACCTCTTGCGAGCCAAGTGTAGGAGTCGTTATCAAGTTCAAAGCCGAAGTTGCGTTTGGCAGCCTGTCTCCAGATGAGGTTGATGTTCAGTTAGTCTATGGGCCAGTCGAATCCAGCCGAGACATTGGCATCAGCCAGGTACTGAATATGTCGCTTATCGAGTCCGACACTGCTCCAATTCAATATGAAACTTCTGTCCAGCTAGAAACGGCTGGGGAAATTGGCTATGCCTTCCGCATTGTGCCAAAGCATGAAGACATCGTGATTCCAGCTGAGTTGAACTGCGTTGTTTGGCAGAATGGGGCATAGTTCCCCTTCCTCCCTTTGGGAGGACGGGGTTAGGGGATGGAGGGCGATTCGGGGGCGCAAACCAACTTGATCCCCCCCTCCAAGGAGCGCAGCGAGAGGGAGAGGGGGCAGGGGGTGAGGTTAATTACGACTCATTTCACTTGCCTGGTTCATTGTCTTCCCCATTGAGATGTGCAGTAGAAACGACCCTCTATCCCTAACCCTTTCTCCCTGTTCGAGGAGATTTCAAGCGATGGAACAGGGAGAAAGGGGATTCCGAGTCTTCCGCATCGTACCTAAGCATGAGGATATCGTAATTCCCTCTCAATTGAACTGCGTTGTTTGGCAGAATGGGGGGTGATTGGGTTTTGGTAGACTCCCTCTGTGAACCCGAAACCTGCGTCTGAAGCCATAAGAGACCTGGACGCGGAGACGGCACCCAATTCCAGGCGAATTTTTCGATTCTGGTATCCGCTTGCCCTTTCATGGCTTTTCATGTCTATCGAAGGGCCGGTGTGCGTGAGCGTGATTGCGCGGCTGCCCAATGCCACGATACAAATTGCAGGGTTCCAGTTGCTCATGTCGCTGGCGCTGTTCTTGGAAAGTGCAGCCATTGACCTGCTTTCGACTGCCACAACCCTCGCCGACAGCCGAGGCAACTATCTGGCAATTCGCAAGTTTGTATTAAGCCTTTTGTTTTGGGGAACGCTGATCCATGCCGGATTCGTGTTCTCTCCGCTCTATGTAATGGTGACCGAGTCTTTGATGCGGATTCCGCACGAAACTGCCCATGCGGCTCGAATTGGGCTGATGGTGATGGTGCCTTGGGCTGCATTCATCGGCTGGAGGCGGTTCCACCAGGGGATTTTGATTCGGTACGGCAAAACCCGAATTGTAGGAATCGGAACCGTTGTCCGGCTCATCACGCTTGTCACGGTAAGTGTCTCGCTGTTGCTCATCGGAAGACTTTCGGGATGCGTGGTCGCTGGACTTTCTTTGATCTGTTCCGTTTTTGTCGAGGCCGTATTTGCACACTTAGGAGCCCGAATTGTCATTCGGGAACACTTAGGCGAAGTCAAAGAAACCGACAAACCTGCGTTGACCCCGAGGCAAGTTGCCAAATTCCACTTCCCTCTTTCGGCTACCACTCTGGTCATGTTTTTAGGAATGCCGATGGTCAGCAGCGCATTGGCTCAATCGGCTGGGCGCGAGGCGAGCATGGCGGCGTGGCAAATGGCGAATTCGCTAGTCTGGCTTACAAGGGCTGTGGTCTATGCACTTCCAGAAGTCGTTATCACGCTCGCCAAAACCAAACTTGCAGCTATTCAAATGCGAAACTTCTGCGTAAAGATTGGAGCCATCTGTTCTGGAATCGTCTTGCTTGCCTCGTTCACGGGGCTAAGCTCATTTCTTCTCAAGCGCCTGTTTCATGCCGATGAAACGACCATTGACGCTGCCTGGATGGCGTTTGTGCTCACCGCGCC
>JANNJE010000018.1:0-1481 GCA_031405735.1 Armatimonadota bacterium
CTGCTGCCGCTTTCTTAGCCGCTTCCTCTTCCTCTGGACTCAAAAACTTGTTCCAGCTAAATGCTTCGTTTGACATGGTTGCTCCCTTACGCTATCCGTGAATTGACGCTGCGTTTCCAATCGCGTGAATGGCTCCTGTAATTAGTTCTAAATGCTGCTCCGCTGAAATTCCTACGGAGCCCGTTGCCCACAATGGCAACGACAATTCTTGTTGTTGCCCGCCTTGGCGGCCAACCATCGCGAACCAAGCGATAGGGCTGGCAATGGCCAAGCAACAGCGATGATTCCTAACAGGATCTGCATCGCTAGGTTGTGAAGTGTAATTGATTCCGTTGCTCAGAACGTCTGGGAATCCCCATTTTTTGGTTGCTGCCATGGCAATCATTACATGATTTGTTCCGAAGACGATGTTTTCTGCTTCCGGATCTTTGTAGCCGCCCTCAATCAGGCGATCAACTTCATCGTAATCTTCTCCGCCAAACCGGTCTAACAAAATCTTTCCAATGAGATGAAGCAATCCGCATGTGTACGCTTCTTCGATCGGGATGGATCGGGTTCGGGCCGCTAACCACTTGCAACAAACAGCCGTATCCAAGCTATGCCGCCACCAAGTTCTTCTTCTCATCGAGCTCTTGTCTTGCTTGCCCATGAACAAGTCATAGGCACCTACTGTCATTGCCAGCTCACGAACCGTCTTGAGCCCGCAAAACATGATTGCGTCCTTAATGGAAGTGACCTTTTTTGGCAGTGCAAAGTGCGCAGAGTTCGCAAGTGTGAGGACTCTGCTTGCAAATCCAGGATCAATTTGAATGGCTCGATCTATCTCGATTGCAGAAGTGTCGTCCGAACCAGAAAGCTCAAGGACCTTATAGACTACGTGAGGCAGTACTGCTATTTCGCCAATTCTGGCGAGCAGTTCTTCGGTTCGATCATTTTCTGCGAATTGTGGTGCGGCTGACATGGTTTTCTCTTTCTAAAGGTTAATGTCCCAAGTATTCATTCTTGGGTTCTTTTTATTCGATAGTTAGCGTTTATGCATATATCACTCTGAGAACTTCATCTACGGTGGTCGTTCCCATCAGGATTTTCTGAACTGCATCCATTTGAAGAGTTTTCATGCCATTTTCGACAGCTAGGTTTCGAATGAGGTGTGAAGGCGACTTTTCGAGAATCTTATCGCGAATGGCATCGTTCATTGCCAACATTTCGTGAACGCCAGTTCGCCCTTTGTAACCTGTGCCTTTGCAGTGGTCGCATCCTCTGCCCTTAAACAAAGTGAGCTCGCCATTCGTATCGGCGCCAATTTCATCGTTTACAGGAAATCCGTATCGCAACAGACTCTCCCTGGTGGCAGAATACGGCTCTTTGCACTTAGGACAAATGGTCCGTACAAGCCTTTGGGCCAGAATTCCAATGATGGACGAGGAAATCAAGAACGGCTCAACTTCCATGTCTATAAGCCGAGTTGGTGCCGAAGCCGC
>JANNJE010000019.1:0-5425 GCA_031405735.1 Armatimonadota bacterium
AACGGAGTCCATTTGCATTTCCCATGCAGGGTGCCCGACATCTACGACATGAAGAATGATGTCGGCAAATGTCGCCTCTTCCAAAGTTGATTGAAAGGCGTTGACCAAGTGTGTCGGCAGGTTGCGAATGAAGCCAACCGTATCGGTAAGAAAAAGCGCGTAACCATCTGGCAGGTCAATTTTCCGAGTTGTTGGGTCGAGAGTCGCGAATGGCATTGCATCTGCCAGAAGCTCTGTTCCTGCTATCCGGTTCATCAAGGTTGATTTCCCTGCTGACGTATAGCCGACAATGGTTGCGAAAGGAAATGGATGCTTTCTACGGCTTGCGCGCTGCTGGTCGCGATGCTTCTTTACGTCCTCGATTTCTTCCTTGAGCTTGCCGATCTTGTCCTTCACTACGCGACGATCCGATTCCAGTTTCGTTTCTCCAGGGCCGCGCATTCCGATTCCGCCCTTTTGCCGCTCGAATTTGGTATAAACCGACATGAGTTTGGGCAGCATGTAGGTTAGCTGAGCCAACTCGACCTGGAGCATTCCTTCCTTGGTTTTCGCCCGTCTGGCAAAAATGTCGAGGATGAGCTGGGTTCGGTCAACGACCCGGCAGCCAATGGCTTCTTCCAGATTTCTGCCCTGGATTCCGCTGAGTTCACAGTCGAAAATAGCGATATCGGCACTGGTATCTTTTGCAAGCGATTCAATTTCGCCAACCTTGCCTTTGCCTACAAAGGTTCCTTTTTTGGGCTTTTCAACACGTTGTCGAATGGAGGCTTCGATCACAACGCCTGCAGCCTCGCATAGCCCTTCTAGCTCCGCCTGGGCGTATTCATCGTCTTCTGCCTCCTCATTTACAAAAACGAGAATTGCATGCTCTTCTGGCGTCTCGAGGTGCCATTTAGCTTTTGAGCTCACCGAATCATGCTCCTTACCATCTTATGAACGTGTAATTTAGATTGACGCTATATCCGCTAAAGTCAAAGTCGTCGCTCTTGTTAAACCAATCGTAACGCCCTGTAATCGAAAACCGATTATTGAGAAGAACTCCAACCTCAAGGTTTACGTTCCAGCCAATCTTCCGAGCATCGAATCTGTCGAAACCTATTCCATTGAATCGAAACAAGACGTAATCGTAATATGCCGGCCCTGCATTTATAGCGACGAATCCTTTGGTTTTTTCGCCCCCGATTCCAATAACAGCACCGACAGTGACAGGCAAAATGAAAAGTCGGGCATCGTCACTGTTGGCAAACAAGATGTTTACGTCGGTTACAATGTCGAATTTTTTTTCAAATTTTCTATCAACTGGCGAAAATCCAAACCTTGGAAGAGCGCTGCCAAAAAGATCGCTAATATCGCCATCTACCGGAAAATAAGCGCCAAGATTTATTCCCCAAAGCGGCTTTTCTTTCTTTTTATCCTCATTTTGAACACCCCGTACTTCAATCTTCCACGGTGAATCTGAAAGAGGCAACATGTCAGAAGCACCAGCAATGGCTGAAGTAACGACAAAACTTGCAATTAGAACTCGACTTAGCATTTCGTAAGTGTAGCCCAAAGACAAGCACAAGAAGAGAATGTTTCTAGTTTTCCTGCCCCAAAAATAATGGATTGTCAGCAAGTGCGTTCATCGCCTCAACTACGCCATTTACCGCCGATTCAAACAGCTTTTGCCCTAGTTCGGGTTGGGCAAGAGTGGCGTAACCCATGCTTCCTTCTTCCGTAAGTTCGTCGAAATGATAAACCATTCCTGGGATTGGCTTGGTTGGTTCAAGCCCATCATCGCGCAACTTGTCAGTTCGCACGAGTTCAGGATGCAGATGCATCATTAGGCTTGTTTCAGCCTCGCACGCATGTCGAATTCCTTTGATTGGGCCCTTCATTGAAAGTAGGATTGATGGATCTATGAAATCGAAATATCCTGCGTGTCCATATAAGCCACTGGGAATTTCTGCCTTTAATTTCCGACAGATAATTCCGTTCGATTCAGTATTCCCGCCATGCCCATTTAGCAGATAAATTTTTCGAAATCCGTGAAGAATTAGGGAGTTGGCAATTCCAAAAACAGCATGCTCATATCCTTCAAAAGAAGCTGAAAGTGAACCTGCAAATGCTAGGTGATGCCCCGAAGCCCCGAGCCAAACGGTTGGTGTCAATAGGATTCGACTACTGATTTTTGCCTCAACGGCTGTAGCGACAGCGGTTGCGAGAAGCGAATCCGTGAAGAGCGGCAAATGCGGTCCATGTTGTTCCAACGACCCAGTTGGAATCAAAACAACTTCTTCCCTTGAAAGAGCGTCTACCTCTTTCCATGTCATTTCGGCGAGTTTCACTTCTAAAGTGTAGCCGAGGAAGGAATTTGGGAGTTCTTTGGGAGTGCGCGGGCTTGGCCGCGCTTCTAACCGATTTTTGAGGAGAACTGCTTGAAAGGACAAGATTCAATAACAATTTTCAGGAAATGACTAGGAGATGCTCGCAAAAGTAATGACCCTCCATCCCCTGCCCTTCCTCCCTAATCGGCGAATTTTCCAAGTTTGGATTAGGGAGGAAGGGAGCATGGTGCACTCCCATAACTAATCTAAATGAAAAACAAACCTTGCGTTTCCGAGTGCGAATTCGGTGCCATCAGAAAGTTCGACAGATTCGACTCGCTCGAAATCGCCGTTACGCAAAATGAATGTGCCATTCGAAGAACCCATATCTTCAATCGACCAAACGCCATCTTCGCATGAGATTCGCGCATGTTTTCGAGATACATACACACCTTCTGGCAATGGGCCAAGGTCAACATCAACTGGCCCCACGCCTGGATCAAATCTGCCAATCACGCTCGGAGGATTGAGGTCAAACATGTCTTCAACTTCAATTCCGTTGCGTTTGACAACTAATCGTGCACCAGAAGTTGCTCCTTCGTCAATAACTGATTCTTCAAGAATTGTCCCTTCTTCTTCAATGGCGACTCCGCCTGAGTTTGTCGAAGTTGAATCGCCATCCTGAACTTCTTGTCCAAGGCTGTCACTTACATTTTGATCGTCTGTCATGGCATTCCTATTTTACGCCGAATTGGCATTTCGGTTGTAAATTGGACGTTTGAACGTCGGCGCCTGGTTCTTGCTAGGCAATTTCAATTACCAAACAGGCTCCTGTGTGGCCAATCTCTCGACGTACAAAAACGCAACTCCGCTTAGTATCTCCACACTGATTTGGCTAGAAACGGCTCGATTTCCAATCGAAGTGAGCCCTAACGGAGTAATAGAATCGCTATCTAGCGGCCATTCGACTCCTTTCAAAGTCACGCCTTCGCAATGAGCGAGTGGCAGAAGACTTACTCTCCTATCTGGTTCTGTTTGAATTTCCCTGGTTTCTCCAGAGACCAAAAGGAACCCAATCCCAGTTCGCAAAGCAACTTGAACGTGAATCGGGTGTCGAGCAGCACTATGAAGTGTCGCGATCATGTGGTCCAATTGGTCGCCCTCAACGCACGCCAAAGTTATCTTCTCGTGGCCCAATTCAATTGACTTTGTAAGGAGTTTGTCGCAATCGGTCGAACTTTGATCTGGATCAAGGTGAACACTTGATTCTGCAGATCCCCCCTGAATCGAATCGAGATCACCGATGATATAGTCTGGACGAACTCCGATTTCCAGCAAGATGTCGGCACCCGCGTCAGCAGCCAAAATCATGTCAGCTTCAGTTGCCCAACGTTGGAGCTGGCATGTAGGCATATCACGACCTGCCAAAACTCCGAGCACTTTCGCAAAGCTCAAACTATTTGCACCATTTGCATACGGTCATTTTCCCATTTGTCAAGTGTCTATAACCATAAGATTGCAAAATTGAACTTGAATTGCTAAAGAAAAAGTTATCCACATTTTCCACGGGAAAACTGATTTTCAGAAAGTTCGTAATAAGTCTGTTCAAAGGGTCTCCGGGCTGTTATAATCGTATTCCCGATCCCGGCAATGCTGACGGGTGCGGAAATCATGCTTGAGTTTTTTTAATGGATCAGCCAACTTTTTTCGACTCTGACAACTTAATCCGACTGCGAGGTGCATGGGAACAAGTTCAACGCCGCTTGCAAGCCGAAATCAAGCCAGCATATTTTGATCGTTTTATCCGTCCGCTTCAGCCGAACCAATTTGAAGACGGAGTCGTTACTCTTGCTGTTCCTGGCAAATTCATTCTCGAATGGGTCAAAGACCGATATATTGATACCCTCCGGGACTTGTTTACGGACGAACTTGGCGAAGAGATTGCTATTCGATTGCAGCCAGAGGCTCGAGAACGCGCTCCAATTGACAGCCCGGTATCCTCTGGCGTTTCCGTCACCGTACAAGACGAAACAAAATTCCGGCCAAATGATCGCTTCCATTTCGATACATTTGTGGTTGGCCAATCGAACCGTTTGGCGTTCGCTGGAGCAAAGGCCGTGGCAACAGAGCCTGGTTGCAAATTCAATCCACTTTTCATTTATGGTCCATCTGGACTTGGCAAAACGCATTTGCTGCACGCGATTGCCCGAGAAATATTGCTTGACGACCCTAGATTTCCGTTGGTTTACGTTTCAGCCCAGCAATTCGCCGAACAGTTCGTAAACGCCTTGCAAAACAACCGAATTGACCAATTTCGAAGGTCGCAACGCAATGTCGGAATCTGGCTCTTGGACGACGTCCAGTTCATCGCAGGCAAGGAAAAGACGCAGGAAGAAATATTCCATACGTTCAACTATCTGCACTCGCTTGGAAAACAGATCGTAGTGACTTCAGACAGGCCGCCGCGTGACCTTTTTCTCATGGAAGAGCGGCTTCGCTCCAGATTCGAGGCCGGTCTTGTAGCCGACATCCAGCAACCTGATACCGAAACTCGCTGCGCAATCATCCAGAGCAAAGCCGATCAAGATCGAATTGATATTTCCCATGAAGTTGCCATGGTGCTGGCCGAAGGAGTACCAGGAAACATTCGAATTCTAGAAGGAGCGTTGACAAAGCTCGCCGTGCAGGCAAGCATTGAAGGCCGTGAAGTTTCTGTTGATTTTGCACAGTTGCTTGTCGAACAGCACTATCGAAACCGGCTACATTCCAAACCATCGTTCCCACAAATTGTAGAGGCTGTTGGCAAGACGTTCAACATCGGCCTTGACGAAATCAAGGGCGCGTCCCGAAAGGCTCCCATCGTTCATGCGCGGCATATTGCGGTTTTCATAACACGCGAGATTACAGGTGACAGTTGGAAGCATATTGGCTCACTTTTTGGGGATCGAGATCATACTTCAATGATGCATGGATATCAGAAGATTAGCGAGATGATGGTTCGAGACCGTGAACTTCGCTCGGTCGTGAAGCACTTGCTACGCACGCTTCATCCAGATGCGTAGGTTACGCTTGTTATTGGTTATCGGTTATCGGTTGTTTGTTGTTGGTTGTTGGTTGTT
>JANNJE010000020.1:0-3768 GCA_031405735.1 Armatimonadota bacterium
AAGGCTCCCACAACCTCTGGTTTCTCCGCTTCGAACAATGTCATCTGCAGCTTAGTCGTTTGTGTGGGAGTGGGCCTAGGTTCGCCGCCTTTGGCTTCTCATTCGCCCAAAATCTCTCTCGCACGGCTTAGGACTGCGTTAGGAACTCCTGCCATTCTGGCGACATGAATTCCATAGCTTTGATCTGTTCCGCCAGGAATCACGCGGTGCGTCCAAATGATCTCGGAACCAACTTCGTCAACTGCGACCTGATAGTTTGCCACGTTTGGCAGATGCTCTCCAAGCGCGTTCAATTGGTGATAATGGGTTGCGAACATCGTTCGGCATCCGATTTCAGCCAGGTATTCAGTCATCGCCCAGGCAATCGCCATTCCGTCGTAGGTGCTCGTGCCTCGTCCCACTTCATCTAGAATCACAAACGATTTTTCCGTTGCATGATTGAGGATATTTGCGCTTTCGATCATCTCTACCATGAAAGTTGATTGTCCGAGCGCAAGTTCGTCTTTGGCGCCGATTCGCGCAAAAATTCGGTCACAGATTCCGATTACTGCCGATTTTGCGGGTACGTAGCAACCAATTTGAGCCATCAGGCAAATGAGCGCATTCTGCCGAAGAAAAGTCGATTTGCCGGACATGTTTGGTCCGGTAAGAATCATCAATGAGGGTTTTGAATCGCCGCCGATTTCTGTTTCATTAGGAACAAAAGTAAGATTTGTCGCCTCGACGACTGGGTGCCTTCCCGCTGTGATTTCAAGAATCGAGCTTTCGACAATCGTCGGTTTTGTATAACTGCGATAGCTGGAGATTTCACCAAATCCGCAAAGAACATCAATCTCTGCAATTGCCTTTGCGGTTTGCACAAGCGAACGAGATTGCTCTGACACTTGAATTCTAATTCGATGGAAAAGATCGCTTTCTAAGGCTGTAGCCTTCTCTTCTGCACCCAAAACCTGCGATTCATGCTCCTTCAATTCCGCGGTAATGTATCGCTCCGCGTTTGCAGTGGTTTGCTTGCGGATGTAGTGACCTGGCACTTTACTAAGGTTTGATTTGGTCACCTCCAAAAAGTAGCCAAACACCGAATTGAAACCCACTTTGAGAGTTGAAATGCCAGTCCTTTCTCGTTCGGTTGCCTCGAGTTGGGCGATGTAGTTCTTGCCGCTCTTTCCAAGTCCGCGGAGTGCGTCGAGTTCAGAATCGAAGTCCGAGCGGATGACCCCTCCTTCCCGGAGCGCATGGGGCGGGTCATCCACGATCGCCTTTTCGAGAATCATTCTCAGGGGAGCGAGGTCAACGATGGAATCTCGAATATCGGCAAGACGGCCAAAGGCTACTCTTGCCAAAGCAGTGCCGAATCTCGGCATAACGGCGAGTGAATTTCGTAACGCCGCTAGGTCTCGCGGACTCGCGAGCCCCGTCGCGCATCTTGCGACTAGACGCTCAATGTCCGAGATTTTCGCCATCTCATCGCGAAGTTCGCCACGGATCATTGAATTTTCGATCAGCCGTCCTACGGCATCATGCCGTGCCCGAATCGAAGCTAAATCTAGCAACGGCTGCTCGATCCACTTTCGCAAGAGCCTCGTTCCCATCGGGGTTTTGCAAGTGTCTAAAACTGAGACCAGCGTAAAGCGCTTGGAGCCGTCATGGAGGTTTTGCGTCAGTTCAAGGCTTCGCCGTGTTGCTGCGTCAATTCGCATGAAGCCGTCAACGGAATATGTCGAAAGCGAATCCACGTGCGAAAGCAAAAGCCCATTGGTCTCGGCGTAATTCAATACCATTGAAGCGGCGATCACCGCGCTTGGCTGATTCGCGCATCCGAAACCGTCTAGCTTGCTCACTTGAAGCTGCTCCATGAGCTTTCTGGCGGCTCTGTCTGGGTTGAGCGCGGCAGAAGTGCGAACCGAAACACCCATTCCGCTCTGAGCCAGATTCCCAAATTCGTCTGCTTGTGGGCCGACCAGAAGTTCTGCAGGGCGAATTCGGGCAAGTTCGGCAATCAACCTGTCGTCGCGCTCATCGCCACCGATTTCCGTAACCAAAAATTCGCCGGTCGAGGGGTCTAGCGTTGCCAGTCCGATATTTCCATCGAGAACACAAATCGCTGCCAAAAAGTTGTTTTGGCCCGCTTGGAGCATCGAGTCTTCAACAATTGTCCCTGGCGTCAATACTCTCGTAACACCCCGCTTGACAAGTCCCTTTGCCTTCTTGGGATCTTCTAGCTGGTCGCAAATCGCGACTCGGTGCCCTTGTGCGATGAGTCTTGCGAGATATTTTTCGACCGAGTGGTAAGGGACGCCTGCCATTGGGATTCGCTGTCCGCCATCCTCTCGCCCCGTAAGCGTGATTTCGAGCGCGGTCGCGGCAGTTTCCGCATCGTCTCCATAGAATTCGTAAAAGTCTCCAACACGAATCGCCATGATCACGCCCGGATGCTCCTCTTTGAGGCGGAAGTACTGCTGGAGCATGGGGGTGTGAGCGGTCATTGGCGGATGGGTTTAGGGTTTGGGGTTTGTGGTTTGGGGTTTGGGGTACAGGGTTTTGAGGTCATTGGGTAGTTGTCGGTTCTCGGTTGGGACTTTATTCATAACAATTCGCTTACACTCTATTTTAGGCGGAAATTGTCTTTTGGTTGCAAATCACCTCGGCGGTTCTTGGTTTGCGGCAAGTTGGCGACAGATAGCTGCGGCAACTGGACCTAGAACTGACAACTGATAACCGACAACCCATGACCCCATACCCTTGTTCTGCCCCAAACCCTATACCCAGTTCCAAAAGCCCCAGACAGGATGAATCCCGCCCTACCTTGCTACAATCTAGCGAGGAATATGAAAAAGCTATTGATTCGTTGGATTGTGATGACGGTCTGCGTGATTGCAGCATCCTACGTCTCGCAATTTTTGAACCTTGGGTTTTCGGTGGATACTTCAACCTTTGAAAAGGTGGTGCAACTGTTTATCGGTGTTGCGATCCTGGGATTCTTGAACGCTACTTTGGGGAAGATTTTGAAGCTTCTTACCCTTCCACTGAATTGTTTGACGCTTGGCCTGTTTTCCTTGGTCGTAAACGCGTTCATTCTTTGGCTTGCTGCAGGGACCGGATTCGGTATGAAAATCAGCGGGGATTTCTGGCAACAATTCTTGGCTGCACTTGTTTCAAGCTTGATCATCAGCTTTTTGAGCGGAGTTTTGAACACATTTGTCGGCGACGACGATAAGAAAAAGGATGATTAACCGCAACCGAATCCGAAGGATTCTTGCTCCGACGACAGGCTTGCGAAAAGCCGCGCTGATCGTCTTGCTTGGGTTGCTTTGCTTTTTGTTGGGAACAGCGCTGAGCTTTAAGTTGGCGATTCAGCCGCTTTTGGAAGGCCTGAAACGAAGCGCAGACCAAATGCTTCAAATAGTCGTGCCGGTGGAGATGCTCGACCAAGCGACACACATTCTTGGCGGCGCATTGCTCTTTCTTGGAATCTACTTTCTCTATTTGTATTCGCCCCAAATCCCCGTAAGTGAAAAGATTTGGGTAATGACAAGGCGTTTAGAGTACCGACTTGAGTCGGGTCGTGCTTTTCGCGCCAGACACGACCAGACGAAAGTTGATACTCTAAACACCCGTATTCGCTTCATCGCGTATATTCAACCTATCGCTGCATATGCACAGGGCAAGAGTCTAATGGCATGAAGTTAAGGAGCGAGAAGGCAGCAGTTCACAGTTCACGTGGGCGTTTTCACTAGAGCCGCTCCCTCACGATTTGTCATTTTTGTC
>JANNJE010000021.1:0-3738 GCA_031405735.1 Armatimonadota bacterium
ACTTATTTTGAAGAAACGGTCAAAATTTTGGAACTTTTTGACAATTTGGAGTATCCTTATTAATAGGCTGCAAAGCCACGTCGAGTCCCGATGAGAGTCGGGATCGGGGGAACCGTAACTTGGGGGTGAATAGAAGGTCGTTTGACCAACTTAGGGTAACTCTTGACCCGAACCCGACAGCTAACCCCGTAGACGGAGCGAGAGTTGAGTGATTGGTTCGCTGATCACTTTTACCATCGCGCAATTGCGGCCAGGGGCGAGTCCGTGCTCCTGGAGTCTCCGCAGCGTTGCGGATAAAGAATCCGGAGCAACAGCGGCGCTCGTCTTGAGCACCTCCTGTTGAGCAAGCCCCCTTGAAAGAGGGGGCTTTTGAATTTAGGCTCAGGGATTTCATAGGACAAATAAGACGGATAGGTCTTATGGGACTTATAGGTCAACTAGGTTTAATTTGTCCTATTTGTCCTATAAATTCTGTTAAATCCCCTTCCGAAGTAAACTATAACTATGAGCAGAGGTCCATTAGGAGTGCGATATGCTGAAGTCGAACGGGAGTTCGACCAAGCTCGGGTGCAAGTCGTGCTCGACATTGATGGCGGCGGCAGACAGGACGTTTCAACTGGGATCGGCTTTTTCGACCATGTGCTCAAGCAGTTTGGACACTATGGATTTTTGAATTTAGGCATTAAGGCGGAAGGCGATCTGATTGTTGACGACCTTCACACAATGTCGGCGGTGGGGAATACGCTCGGAAGGGCGTTGCGAGAAACTCTTAGAGATAGCGAACCTATTGTTCGTTTTGCCGAATCCACCATTGTTTTGGAAGACGCACTGATTTCAGTCACCGTTGACTTGAACGGCAGAGGTTCCTTTAACTCAACAATTAGTACGAACAGAGACAAAATTGGCGAGGCAAGTGCAGAAAATCTGATTGACTTCTTCTCGATTTTTTGCTCAACCGCAGGAATTACAGCCCATGTACGCCAGCTTTCGGGCTCAAATTCTCACAACATTTTCGAAGCGCTTTTCATCGCATTTGGAACTGCGATGCACCTTGCCACTCGAGTTGAGGACAGTCGAAATGCCCCAGTCAGCAAAGGGAAAATGGTCTAAAACTGCAACCTCATTTCATTATTTCGAGTATAAATTTGCGATTGATACTAGGAATTATTTATGAACGCTGAAGTCATTGCTGCTGTCGTAGTTCCTACAGCTACCATAATGATTCCAATCGTCTATATCTTGGTTAAGCACCAACAAAAGATGGCTGAGATCATTCACTCCAACCGCTTGCCGACTCCAGAAGTAGAGAGTTTGCGAAGGGAAGTTGCCGACCTAAAAGCCCTCATGCATCAACAGGTAATTGCAATTGATTCGCGGGGAAGTTCGCCAGGTTTGTTGCCGCCAAATCAGACGGAACCACCAAACACATAGATTTTTGCCATGAACTACTTAGGACAATTTGGAAATTTAGGCGAAGAAACTATGATGGTTATGGTTGCGTTCCTCTTCATCTTTGGGACGCCAATTATCGCGATGCTGCTACATCATCAGCGCAAAATGGCGGAAACACTGCGAGGCGACAAAAGCCAAAACGAGCAGATCGCTCAGCTTCAGAACCAGATTAATCAGCTATCGCATCTTGTGCATCAGCAGACGATTTCGTTGGATGATTTGCGGTCTCGTGCGCACCTTCCTGCTCCACAGAGTCCGCCACAAGTATCGGAGCGATTTGCAAACCTGAACGAGCCATAATTCCATAGAATGGCAAAGGTTCCGATCATCGTGCCGAGCTACCACGCCTCACATTTAGTTTCGGCGTTCGTAGGATTGCTTCAAGCTCAGACTTTTGAGAACCGGAGAATGTTGAAGGGCCACAGGAAATTCTTGAATCGTGTTGGCGTCAAATTATGAAGCAGCAACCACTGGTCACGATTGTAACGCCGACTTACAATCACGAGAAGTTCTTGTCCCAAGCCATTGAATCTGTGCTGGCCCAAACGCATCAGAACTGGGAGCTTTGTATAGTTGACGATGGTTCGACGGATCGAACTTTGGAGATTGCTGAGTCCTTTTCCGATCCGCGAATCAAGGTGAAACACCAAGAAAATCAGGGCTTGAGCAAGTTGGCTCTAACTTACAATTCTGCGCTTCAAATGAGTACTGGCGAACTCGTTGCCATTTTGGAGGGCGATGATTATTGGCCGTCAAACAAGCTCGAAATTCAGGTGCCCGATTTTGAGGAAGACTCTGTCGTTCTTTCATCGGGCCTGTTCCAAATGGTGGACACTCAGGGCAGTCCTCTGCGAATCAAACCGGACCCGTTGCCTCGGAAAGCTGCATTGATGAACGATCCAATTGGTATCTCTTTTTTCGCGCTCCTTGATACAGGAAGCCTAACTTTCACATGGCCTGCCTCAACAGTCGTTAGACGTTCGACATTAGAAACCATTGGTGGCTTCCAGCAACCTAGCGACATGAGCATTGTTGATTTGCCCACGTTCGCCAGGTTCTCACTCGAGGGACGCTTTTGCTTCCACGATAAGGAAATACTCGGGTTTTGGCGTCGGCACCCTGGTTCGGCAACACAATCTATTTTGCCCCAGCAACTAAATGCAATTCACCGAATGGCTGCCAAACTTTTGTCGGACAACAGTGATTTGAGCAAATTTGAATCTGAAATAAACACTTTAGACAATCAATGGGCAAGCTTTCAAGTCCACCGCTCGGTTCTTTTGGCGAGGCTATTGGCTGAGAATGGCCGCGAAAGAGACGCTGTTTTTGTTTTAAGACGTGCGTTGCTCTTTCGAGGAGGCGCAAAACGAAAAATCAAAGCCGTAGCAGGAATCGTTGCAATGAAGTTAAGATTGAATCCTGAGCCTATTTATCGCTTGATTGGAATGCCGCCATTGCAAGAGGCCATTTGGCTCGAGGGAAGGGACCCACTTGTTGACGAATCGCTATTTGATGAACTTCCACAGCCAATTGATCTCGTTGCCGCAGCAAAATTGAAGACTTTGAAAAATTGAACAAAAAGGTGCTCATACACGCTTGACAACGCAAACAATGCGTTGGTACAATGTAAGTTCGCGCAAATTACGTCGGAGGCCTGCTTGAGAGTAATCCAGCCGTCCTCGAAGAGAATCGGACGATTCCTCGAGGTCCCCAATCTTATTGAACTTCAGCTTAACAGTTACAAATGGTTTCTAGAAGAAGGACTGCCCGAACTATTTAATACGTTCTCACCAATTTGGGATTTTACACAAACGAACTATATTGAACTCGTCAGCTTTTCGCTAGGCGAGCCAAAATACTCGATCAAGGAATGCCGCGATCGGGATATGACGTTTGAAGCCCCAATCAAAGCGATTGTTCGCTTTGGTGGTAAAGAACGGGAAGTAATCGAATCCGAGGTTTACCTCGGCGATCTTCCGTTAATGACAGATCGAGGCACCTTCATTATTAATGGCAGAGAGCGAGTCATCGTTTCTCAGCTAAGCCGCTCACCTGGACTCTATTTTGAAGAAGGCGTAGATACGTCTATGACCGTTGTCGTTTCGGCAAGAATCATTCCAAATGAGGGCCCATGGCTCGAAGTGGAATCAGATTCGAACATGGTGGTTCGAACCCAGATTAGCCAAACGAAGAAACTGCCGCTTACTCAGCTTATCAAAGCGCTTGGTGCGTTTGAGAAGGGAAGAAGTCGCGTTCAAATGCCGCTCAGCAAAGCTGTGCATCGCC
>JANNJE010000022.1:0-7692 GCA_031405735.1 Armatimonadota bacterium
CGCTGCATTTGCGAAAGGATGGCCCCCCAATTTCGTATCCAGGAAACTATGCTCGGTATCGTGGTGACGGCGCTCGGGTATTGAGATCTCAAAGTACTTCGACTTCGAACCAAGTCACCGCTTCTGTAGAACTTGAGCAGCGTAATACATCGCAAAGTCAAAACCAAACGATCCTGTCTCCCCGAGAGGTCAGCAAAGAAATCAGCCGATTAGAAAAGTCAATTCTAGACTGCGAAGCCGCCATTTCTGAAACCGAAGCGGAAATCGCAGAACTTGAGCGAGAACTTTCTAAAGTCGCACCTCATGCTGATGTTTGGGAGATGTCTCAGCGCCATACATCACAGAGAGAACGCCTGGAAGGGCAGATGTCGGCTTGGGAAGAGCAGACTATGAGATTGGAAGAATTGCGGGGAATGCAGTAGGGGCATGTTGTCGGTTGTTTGTTGTTGGTTATTCGTTATTCGTTTTTGGTTTTTCTTTGGTTAGCTACTGCCAACTGCTAACTGCCAACCGATAACCGATAACGAATAACCAACAACCAACAACTAATAACGTTGCTCTAGCTTTCCTTAGCAACTTCAACTTTGATACCAATCTGGACAATCACAGTGGCTGCTGCGTGGCATTCACCTTCGACTGCAAAATGCACATCTGATTTCCCATAATGGTCAACTTCCCAAGCTTCAATATAGGCCTCTTCGGGCGTGCAGTTTGTCGCGACCATGAGAATCGCGATGACTTCTTGATAAGTATTGACGCTGTTGTCAAAAACAGTAACTTTCCAGCCAGGATCGCCTGTCGTGCCATCGTCGGGCATAACTTCTGGCCGTTCGATAACACCAGGAAGGCTAAAATGCTGTTCTAAAGATACGATTGAATCGAAAGCGCTCATTCTTCCCATTCTTTCTTGACAAGTGTCCGAACGCCGATCGTGCCTATCATGGCGGCTACGATTTCCGCTTCTTGCCGTGCTGAAAAGTGAACGGGAGCTTTGCCAAAATGATGGGCTTCCCAAGTTTCGGTGTAGGCTTCTTCTGCGCTGCACCCTGTTGCTTTCATGAGAATCATGATCACGTCTTCAAATGTGTTCGACTCATTGTCGAAAATCAGGACCATCCACCTGCCTGTAGCGGTAGATGAATCAACAATTTCAGGTTCGCAGAATGTTCGGCTCATGGTGGTTCCAGCTAGTTTTCACTTATTGTACACCGACTTTTTCATCGGAACCCGGTCGAAATGCTAATTTTCTTGTTAACAAGCTGATCCCAAACAACAAAAACGAGCCGATCAGAAACATTGTGAAACCTTGTTGCAACCCCGGCGGCACGTATTTTAGTTCTATCCTATGTTCGCCGTCGGCCCCCAATTCGATTTCTCGCCACCGAGTTCCTTGAATCGAAACTTCCTTCCCATCTACTGTCGCAGTCCATCCCGGCATGTTTCGATCTTTGATCGTCAGGGTTCCACCTTCGATTGTTTTCAAAACTTGCCTGTCATACCCGTCGAACTCAAATGTTGCAGAATTTGATTTTGTATAGGCTCGGCCGCGTGAAAGGATTGTTGCCTCTTCGAATGATGCTGATCCTGGAATTCGGCTTAACACTCGTGTTACTCCAGCTTCGCCGAGCTTGACGGGATCGTATCCAGGCTTTAGAAACAGCATGTTTCCGTTGGCTTCGGGTGCTGAATCACGACCATTGATTTCGTTGAACATTAAGAATGTTTCACGGTGAAGGAGAGAGTCGTAGCCACCAAAGTCTGTAAGCCCTGAAATCGAGGCGGTGTTCGGGGGGAGTAACGCGGGCGCTGCGGCAACGAGTCCCCAAGGTTCATTGATGACCGCAAATCGCTCATGAGGCGAAACAGGGTTTGCATATTGGAGGTCTGGTTTGCCGGTCATGATGAGGGACAGGGTTCCAGTGAAAAGAAAAAATGCGACTGTCAGAGCAGGAAGCAACTGCGCAAGCGTTGCTCTCTTTCTTAGGTAGAAGCTAACATAGATGACCGGGAATAACGATAAGAGCACAACGACCTTGTGGTTCGAATTGCCTGCCGAGATCGCTGCATTTAGGCCAGGCGACGCGGCAATCCCATCTGGCAATGAGAATCCGCCGATGAATAGCGATGTCAGCGAAATTCCGAGCATCAAAAGTGTCGCGAATCCAAACTGCTGGTCATCACACTCATTGATTTTCGAGAGTCCAATCCCGCCCAAAACACAAGCAAAAATGAGAAACACAACTTCGATACGGCCAGGCGAACCTGTCGCCGACCAACCTGGAGCATAGAAGTAAAGAAGCCGATTCAGCGGCGAACCGCACGCCATTGAAAAGGCAATCAAAGCAGGAACGACGAGAACCCATTTCAGCCTCGATTTCCAGGCAAACAATCCCAGAATTGCGCCGAAAAGCATGATCGGCCCAATCGTGATCGCCGACTCTGCGTAGTTTGCCCCTGGCCGAGTGGCAGCAGGTAGATATTCGCTTATGCCTTCAAGAGGCACTCGCGGATTCCCCTGTGCAAGAGGATTGATCAATCTACCAAGGGATTCATCCGCATGAAGAGCCAAGCCCAAATAGCCTTTGTAGCCTTCTTCGGTTGGAGAGTTTTTGCGATGCGAAAACTCGCCATATTCCAAGACAGGTTTGATTTGAGGCATTGCAAGCAACCCACCGCAAACAACCGCAAGAACAACAAATCCTGAAAGGGTGGGAGTTTTTGGCGGTCGTTCAATGAGGCGGATCACAAGCAGACCAAGTGCCAATAGACCAGCACCAAACAGGCCGTAAGCAGAGAACTGCAAGTGACCAGCGAGGAGCATCATTGCAGTTGAAAGTGCAATTCTAATGATGCCACTTCGAATCTGGCGTTCAGTAAGGGAGTCAGAAGGGGCAAGGAGCGCAACGATCCCAACCAAAATCCATGGAATCCAAGCGCAGGTCGAAATCACGCTCGCCAATGTAGTCCAACCCAGCATAAACGGGCTTAACGAAAACGCCAAGCCGCTCGTCAATGCGCCAATTTCGTTGCCGCCGAATTTCCGAACCAACGAAGCCACTCCAAGCCCTGCCATTGCCAAATGGAACCAAGCCAGGAGGTCAATTCCTGTCTCAACTGGAACATGCAGAACTCCTAGAAGGATATGGGGAGGATAGAAGGCACCCGACTGCGAATTGGCAAGTAATGGTGCTCCACAAAGCTGATACGGGTTCCAAAGCGGCAATTGCCCGCTTCCCCACGCTTCAAAGACCATCTTCCGCCACGGATAGAATTGCAAAACGGAGTCCGCTTGAAGTACATCCCAAGGTTGGCTTGGGGCCGGGTCGTTCCATGGCGACATTTGCCGAATTTGGTCATAGGCACCGACGCAGTTGGAAGAAAAGACGGCTGGCCCTACAAATGAAAGCGGCGCAAGAATCAAGACAAGAGTGCACCAATGCCGCTTTAGAAAAGCCATGGGCATATTTTGTCCTAGTGCAGAGTGCTGAGTGTTGAGTGGAGAGCGGCTCCCATTTTGGATTTTGGATTTTCGATTGTGGATTGTGGATTGTTCGGAATGACGGAGTGCGGAGTGCGGAGTGCGGAGTGGGAAAAGCAAACAACCAACAGCGACCAACGACCAACCGCCAACCGACAACCAGCAATGAACAACGAACAACCAACAACCAACAACCAACAACCAACAACCAACAACCAACAACCAACTACCAACTACGGACAATAAACGACTTGCCGTTTTGCGTTTTCGTGGTCTGGGTTCATTTCCAAAATCTGATGAAAATGAGTACACGCTTCATCCATCATGCCAAGCATCATCTCGGTCATCGCTAGATCGTATATTGCTTCTTCGTGACTTGGAAAGTCTCGCACAACCCCCTGCAAAGCCGCAAGTGATCCGTCAAAGTCGCCTTCAAATCCAAGAATAATCCCGAGCTGCCAGCGAGAATTGGAATGGGTCGGTTCAGCTTCAAGTACACGCATGAATTCAGCGCGTGCCTCTAAGTATCGCCCACTGCACCGATACTCGAATCCTTGCTGATATATCGCTTCAATTTCCATGGTCATTGCCATTTTCTAGTTCCTGGCAGTATAACACAAGCCTTTTCATACATTCTACGCAGAAACCCGGTATTCCTTCTAGCTTATGCGGGATCTGGTTTCAGTTTTGGAGTTTTTACGCTTTTTTCCGACGATTGCGGCTCTTCATTGGCTGGCGATTGTGTCGTTTCATCCTGAGCTTCAACATACGGTGGCAATGTTTCGCCTGCCATTATGATTAGGAACTCGTCTCGGTCAAGTGTTTCCCTTTCGAGCAGTGCTTGCACAACCGCATCTAATTTGTCTCGATTCGCTTCAAGCACCGACTTAGCTCTGTCGAAGCAGTTTTCAACGATGTGCCGAACTTCGTCGTCAATTTGTTTCGCAACTTCTTCAGAGTAATTTCTCTCATCCATGTAATCGCGGCCAAGGAACGGATTGTGCGCTCTTCTACCGATCGCCATAGTGCCAAGCTTCTCGCTCATTCCGTAGTCCATTACCATAGCTCTGGCAATGCTTGTCACCCTTTGAAGGTCGTTGCTTGCACCCGTTGTTATTTCAGAAAAGACCATTTCTTCAGCGACTCGTCCGCCGAGCAGAGAAGTGATGTCGTCAAGCAATTCTTGCTCCGTAACCAAAAACTTGTCCTGCTCAGGCATATGCCATGTTGAGCCCAATGACATTCCTCTGGGAAGGATTGTGACTTTATGAATTGGATCGCTGAAATCAAGGATTTCTCCAATGACTGCGTGACCTGCTTCGTGATAGGCAATCACTTCCTTTTCTTTAGCGTTGAATACCCTGCTCTTTCGCTGCGGGCCCATAATCACGCGATCGAGTGCTTCCTCCAAGTCGGGTTGGGAGATTTTGCTGTGATTGCGTCTTGCCGCCAGCAATGCGCCTTCATTGAGCATATTGGCAAGATCAGCACCTGTGAATCCTACAGTTCGCCTGGAAAGCTTGGTCAGATCAACGTCACCGCCAAAAGGCTTGCCCTTGGCATGAACCTTAAGAATCGCTTCGCGACCTTTTGCATCTGGCGCATCTACAACAACCTGACGATCAAATCGTCCTGGCCGCAAAATAGCAGGATCAAGAACGTCTGGCCTATTCGTTGCGGCGATCAAAATGACGCCGGAGTTAGGATCAAAGCCGTCCATTTCGACAAGCAACTGGTTGAGCGTCTGCTCTCGCTCATCGTGCCCGCCTCCAAGTCCCGCTCCGCGCTGTCGCCCAACGGCGTCAATTTCGTCTACAAAAATGAGGCTTGGACGATGCGCTTTTGCGGTTTCAAACAAATCTCGAACACGGGCGGCACCGACGCCGACGAACATTTCAACAAAATCTGAACCTGAGATATGGAAGAAAGGAACTCCAGCTTCGCCAGCGATGGCTCGCGCCAAATGAGTTTTTCCAACTCCAGGAGGGCCAGTCAGCAGGATTCCCTTTGGGATTTTTGCTCCCAAAGCTGTGTACTTCTTTGTGTTCTTTAGAAAGTCTACGATTTCAAAAAGCTCTGCTTTCGCTTCGTCAATTCCGGCAACATCGTCAAAAGTGACTTTCGTTGTGTTTTCGCCCGCCCTTTTCGCTTTAGAACGGCCAAAAGACATGGCCTGGTTTCCGCCCATTTGAGCTTGACGCATCATAAAAACCCAAAGCAGTACGATGATCACAATGGGAATCGCAAGCATTCCAAGAACGCCCATCGCAACTGCCCAAGGCGGAGGCGACTGATAATCGTACTTGATATGATTGGCGTCTAGAACTTCCGTAAATGCGTTCATCGCAGGGCTGTTCGGCTCTGGTCCCTTTGAGACAAAGTTCCTGATCCCCTTCGGAGCGGTCTTGTCGCTCAATTCACCTGTGATCGAGCTTCCCTGAATATCAATTTTGAGGATTTCTGGATTTCCATCTGCATCCTTCTTCGCTGCCTTTTGCTTGACCTCACTTATCGAAAGTTCCTTTACCGGATTCTGTCCGAGGATAGAAAACGCATTGCCCTGACCGCCAAGCGCATTTAAAAATAGGATCGCGCCAAAGGCGAGAACCACCATGATAATCAAAGTTTTCGAAGCTTTATTCAAAAGTTACACCAATAAAATACTACTCTCCGTTACCGTACGCCGGAGAAGCTGCAATCGTTTCGCCAATTTGCTCCGGTCTCGTCCGAGAACTTAAAAAGCGAATGTGCAATGCGCGATTCGATTCCGCTCTTAATTGTACGCGATTCGAGAGGCAGATTCCCGGAATCCAGATCGGGCCAAGCATGTCACAAATGATTGGCAATCTCCGTCGCGCCAGTAGCGTTAAACCAAATTCTCCTACGAGATCGCTGACCTTTCGGGTTCCATCGAAGCCAAACGGCTCCATGACATCGCCATTTTCGATCGTTCTCAAGAAGAGATTTGCTCGAATCTTTGATGAGTCAATGATGGCGTAGCATCCGGCCCGGCTTTGAGGTTGGGCATCGCCTTCAAAAGCCTCGAATCGCCACCCAAATTCTAGACTTTCCGTTTCTCCTGGGACTGTCAATGGAAATCGAAACGGTTCAAAGACTTGGAGATTTCGAAATTGAATGGTCTCTCCATCGGCCTCCGCAACGACCTTTCCGCCCTCTGCCGTTACAGAGCCGTTCGAACCGTTTTCCATGATAGTGATCAAAGTTTGAACTTGCAACCGGTCTAACGGCTGGCCCAAAACGTTGGTCACCAACCGAATAGCTCTTTGTACCAAGACGGCTGGGAATTCGACAATTCGGCCCCGATCCAAGTGAATCTCAACATCTTCCGTAATGAAATTTAGTTCTCCATTGATCGGTATTTCGCAACGTCCTAAAACCGCCGCCGCCAATCCGTTCAAATACCGATCTTCATCAGCAAGGCTGTTCGAAAATTGAACCAAATGTTCGGTGACATTTGAGTTCACCATCTCCAGTTCGGGAATTACTCTTTTTCTGACTCGAACTCTCGCGAATTTCTCGTCAAAATTTCCTGGGTCGTCAACGGTCTCAATGCCCTTTTCGAGACAATAGGATTCGGTTTCACGCCTAAAGAACGGCAAAAGCGGACGAATAATGATTCCTCGTTTTTCTGGAATCCCTAATGCTCCTGACATTCCAGATCCTCTTGCAAGATTTAGAAGCACCGTTTCAGCTTGATCGCTAGCCGTATGAGCAGTGGCGATGAGCGAACATCCGGTTTCTGCGGCTGCTTTTTCAAAAAAATGATAGCGGGCAAGTCGGCCAGCTTCTTCGATTCCGATTTTTCGGTCGTTTGAGAGCTTTGGTATATCTGCGGAACCCGATACGAATGGAATGGAAAGCGAATTGCAAAATGATTCACACTTCACTTGTTCATCGTCAGCATCTGGCCTCATTTTGTGGTGCAAATGTGCTGAAACAATCGGAATTCCAAGCAAATGAAGCATGTGCAGCAAACAGGTTGAATCGGCCCCCCCAGAAAACCCAACTAAAACCTGATTCCCTTCAGGAATCAGGTTTGAGGTTTCTAGGTGAGTTCGAAATCGAGCAAGCACTATGGTCAGATTGTGTCGCCTTTGGGAGTGCGCGGGCTTGACCGCGCTTTAGGTTGACTTCGTGCCAACCCTTTGTACCTAGATTTAGTTGAATTTTCAAAGAAATGCGCGGTCAAGCAC
>JANNJE010000023.1:0-10194 GCA_031405735.1 Armatimonadota bacterium
GCGACGGCCAAACCCTTTGGGTTTATAACGTAAAGAGCCTTGAATATATGGCGATGCCTTATGGGGCTTTAGGTGGCGACCCGACCAGCTATTTCGCGAAATTGAGCGACGGTCTTGGGTCTTATGTAGAAGGTTTTGGCACATATCTCGTGCGATTCCTCCGCGATATTTTGTATCGCAGAGACACTTTTGGCACTTCGGGCGCGACCTATCGTTCCTGGGTTCCTGGGTTTGTTCCGGTGCAGTTTTCAAATATCAACCAATCGTTTCCAGACCCGATCAACCCAATCCGAATTTATCGGCCGGATCAGACTAAGTACTTCATTCACAACGCAAACGGCACCAACCCAACAAAGACGATTACTTTTGAATTCGAAATCGGCAATTCAAGCAATCTGCTAACGAATTGCTATTTTAGCGAGCTTACGTCCGTGGGAAGCCGAAACCGGCTGGTGGATTGGCAGATGGGGTTCATTAGTTCGGGCCTATCGTTCCCGCCTGAGACGTTTCAGTTCCTTCCGCCAAAGAACGGCAGAGCAGTTCCCTTGCCAAAAATTGGTTAGGTGATTTTTTAACTTGGGGCGGAATTTTGATCCCTCCATCCCTAGCCCCTTCCTCCCAAGGGAGGAAGGGGCTAGTGTTTACCGAATAGGCTGAAGCCAGCATGGATCGAGCGTTCGTCCATTTTCGTCATGAACGTGATACGATTTCACTCCGCACATCGTGCAAACCTCTTTTGGATTCGTAAAGAAAAAGAACGGATTCGGAGCTGGTGCTGCCGAAGCTGCCGGAGGATTCTTGAGTGCCATTTCGATCATCAGCGAAAGGTCTCGGAAGTTCGCACTCGTTGACGTATCAGTCGTTCGTTTTGCCGCCGTATCGAGCAAGGTTTTCGTTTGCTTCAGATAGCTGGTAGCGAATCCGCGGATTTCGCCAGAAGAGCCCATGCGTCCGATCAAAGTGTTCACATAGCTTCGATGAAGCCCGCGACGGAATACGTCTGCTTTTGGCGAACCCATGTTGGCCTCTTTCCAAACCTCGTTTGAAATCGTATCCAGCATGACTCTAACGGAATAGGCGTTTGCTCCATTTACGTGTTCGTTTAGAAGCATTCGGTTGATCCGAGATTCGTTCCAAAGGCCGTTCAAGACACGATTTTGCATTCCTGAAACAGTTGATTTTCCTGCGTCTGCGCCAAGTTTGTTCGTAACTGTCGCAGGTATTAGCCAAGTTGGTGCTTGAAAGGTTGAACTCAACAGCCAATCTACGGCTCTTCGCTGGTATTCGGCAGGAACGTTCTTGTAGGGATCGCCACCGCGACCTCCGTGGTAGTCATTGAATTCAACGCCGCCAACTACCGAAAGAACATGTCCAAGGTAGGTGCTAAATTGGCCAACAATGTTTCCGTGGGTTTCTGCAAGTTCCGAATAATCTTCACCTGACTTGACAGAAGCTGGAATCAGGTAACCCATCATTCGCTTTAGATTTGCCGTGCCCAATCGAGATGCTTCAACATTGTCAGAACCCAACGATTCGCTTAGAGATGTTGGGTCAGACGAGTTAAAGTTATCGTAGAACCGAAGCTGAGGATCGCCGATTTGTCGGGCAGCCCAAGCATCCAACGTCGCTTTTTCGCCATGCGGCGTTGTGGCTGAGGGAATCGGTGTGTATCCCCACATGATCGCGTACTTGTCTTGCTTTCCAACTCCTGGGATCAGCCTCGTTACACCGTCGCCAGGCTGGGCAACATAGTTGAAACGAGCGTAGTCCATGATGCTTGGGCACGATGCATTGGCCGTCGTGTAAGCAGGATTCCGAAGCGATGCTATGGAAACTGTCGAAGAGGCTTTCCCGTTGTGTGGAAGGCCCAACGTGTGCCCTACTTCGTGAGCAACGACAAATCTGACGAGCTCGCTCATAAGATCATCGGGAAACGGCAGTTTTTGAGCGCGTGGATCGCATGCCGAGGATTGAGTGAAATACCAGGCAGTTTGCAGTTTCAAAATGTCATGCCACATGATGATATGGGCAGAAATGATTTCTCCGGATCGAGGGTCAACGGTACTTGGCCCCATTGCATTTGCTATTGGAAGCGGCGCCCATCTGATAACGGAAAATCGAGCATCTTCGGGGCTCCATTCTGGATCGTCAGGCGCATCGAGGCAACGAATGGCGTTTTTGAATCCGGCAGTTTCATAAGCTGCATTCCAATCTTCGACACCTTGCCTGCATGCCTTCTTCCATCTTTCCGGAATCTCCGGTGCCAAATAGTAGGTGATCGGCTTGACCGGTTCGCTCATCGCAGCATTTGGGTCCTTCTTTTCAAGTCGGTAGCGATTAATGTACGAAAGGTCTTTGACACCGTGATACGAGGTGCCGTAGTCGCTGAAACTTGTATCAAAATAGCCGACTCGCGAATCTTTCAAACGCCCCATCATCGGTGTTGCTGGCAACAATGTGATGCTGTGGCTCACAAGTCCGGTTCGACTGGGCGATGGTGCGGGGCCGCCAAAAGGAGAACGTCCGGCCGGTGCCCCTCCGCTGCTTCGTACTGTCATGAGTACGCTGATATTTATGTTTTCAGGGAACACCGAGATTCTTTCGAGGGAAGTTCGATTGGAGTCAATTGATCCACCCAAAGTTCGCGAAGGGGAGAATTCAGCAATGTCGTTGATAAAAAATCGAGAAACATCAATGAGCGGCGTGCCGTCTGCGGCTCGAGCTTTAATTGCAAAAGCCTCCATGACAGGGTTCACGTTGGACTGTTCAACTGCTCGGATGATCGCATTATCTGAGCCTGACGCCCGCGAATCGTAGCTTATTTTGCGAAGGAAAACTTTGGATATTCGATCCTCAAATCGTACAACTCCGTCGCCGAGCGCAGTGCCATTGTACATACCCGACGGCGTTGATTTGAGTTCCATAATCCAAAGAAAGTCACGTCCAAAAATGGGTCTGGGAATTCGAACTAGAACAGATTCTCCCTTTTGATAAACGTCGAAAACGCCTTCCTTTTTGTGGAATCCTTCGATGGCTTCGTCAAAAGGATTCTTCTGAACTTTTGTTTCGGCTTCTTTTGCTGGCAGAGTTCCTTGTTTTGGCGGTTCCTGTTTCGGTGGATCTTGCAATGGCGAGGTGAACGCCATCGTCGTCGCTGACATCATTGCTAAGGTTGAAAATATCATGGTTTTTCCCTGGAAACAGTTTAGTACTTATCGTTCAGGAATGCTAGTGCAAATCCACGCTGGAGTTCTCAATTTTCGCCGGAATCCAATTTGCAGATTGTCCGTCCCAAGCGGTGATTTGATGTCCTCCGAACTCATGATCGGACGCTCCTAGTCCTTCAATACAAAAATTTGACTCGTTTCGCACTTCTGGTAACCTCGATCCATGATCGCTGTGCTCCTCTTACTTTCAGTTCAAAATCAAACTGTAACCGACACGAAGACTGTACAACGGCTCGTCGCAAAGGTCATCGAAATTGGCCAGAAACGAGCGATTGACAAGCATGTCGGCGCGTTTGTCAAACTAGAGGGCAAAGAAATAACTTGGCATTCAAAGTTTGATAGCGAACGGCAAGTTCAAGTTTTTCAGGCCACAAAGGTCATCAAACTGATTTTCCTCGTTCCTGAGAAGCCATTTCCCGAATTCGGAAAAAGTTGGATTTACTGTTTGACGCCAAATGGCAAGCTTGAAATGGCAGGTGTTGCCGAACCGCGACAGCCATTTGTGCCACTTGGAAATGCTACGGCGATGACAAAGAACGCCAAAGCCGAAGTTGCGTACTGGTGCAAAGAGCTCGAAATCGGAAAATCCTAGCGAATGTCGCCCCTGTTGCCACCCTTGTCGCGTGAAGCGTTCTTCCAATCACCTCGATTTCTTGCGTTGTAATTGAGCGAGAAGGAATAAACAGTGTACGTTGCATTCGGGCCAAATACGGCGGCAACGAACTGAGGATCGTTGACATTGCCGGGATTGGCGTTAGGGTTGTACACACCATTCTGGATCTTCATCCAAAATTGGCCCTGCATTTCGCCCCTGATTCCCGCGGGGATTTGCGGCGGATTCGGATTGCTGATTTCGCATCCGCCAGGGCTCGCACCTGCCCTTGTTACAAACGTGCCCTGTTTGAATTGTTCGACAACATCATAAGAGCCGTCTAGATTGCGTCTTGTGTTCACTTTGTAAAAGCGATCAAATGTATCATCCGCCCACGAGTTTCCACAAGTGCCAGAATCAGGTGATCCGTTTGAGAATGGTCCGTACTCTCGAGTTCGCTGTCCAGTCAATCCGATCAGAATCGGAACTGTAGCTAATGCAACCATAGCTAACAATGCTTTGTTTCGCATAATGTCTCCAACCTCCTATGGGTATACAGCCATCATACACGATTACTGGCTATGGCCGTCAATGTTTATGATTATGTCAAGTTGTACTTTCCAGTTGGGTGCTGCTTGCTAAGAGCTGGCCCCTCGTTTGGGAGGGATCGAGCGCGGATTCGTGTAGAATGTCTTGCCAAGCCCTTATACTTAATCTTTTCAAAGTGATCATTCAAAACACATTGCAAGTTTCTCGGAACTCCACCCCCAAACCCCCTCCTCTTTGCTCGTTCCTCGCAAAAACGAGGGGGCTTTTTAGCCGATTCTCTTAAGTAGGTTCATCTGTCCGCAATGGTAGGCAGCATGAACCGCAATTTGAACTAGAGTTTGAGCAGCTACTAGGTCATTTTCGGCGTGATGAGAAAACGATTCAGAGGCTGCCATATCTCGCGCTTGTTTTAGGCCGTCAAGGAACCGTGATCGAAGTTCCTTCCATTCGCTTGTTTCGGGTACACGGAAATCGTTTTTCCATTCAATCATGTTGGAATTCTTTCTTCCGCCATTTAGCTTTTGAATCCAAAAATCTTGCCAAAGCACAGCATGGGCAAGATTTGTTAGAAGAGAATACGGCGCCTCGGGATGTTTGATGGCAGCATTTTCAGCCTTGACTCGAAGCATTCCGGCAGGGGTTGGGATGTCCCAACCTTCTAGGATTTGGTCAAAAACTTGTACAAGAATTTCTCGATTCATGGATCGAAAACCTATGGGGTCGCAGCGGAATCTACAAAGTCAAATTGAATCGAAGGGGGCTCGCTTCGCATGGGTGCAATCCAAAAGAAATAGGTTGTGACAAGAATGAGTGCCAGCGGAATCGCCCATTTTATCCAGTTCGATTTCATGCTTACTTTTCTGCCCCTGGTTTAGGCAATGCTAATTCTTGAATAAGCTTGAATCGTTCAGTGTTTCCTCCAATCAAGCGTGATTTTGGCGTTCGCCACTTCCCATCAATCACGGAGTAAGAGTTTCCTGTAACCCGAATAGAGAATTCGCCTTCGCAGATGAGAGGTTCATTCGAATCTAGCTCCTTTACAATTGAAGTTAGATGAAAAACAGTTGAATCTCCAAGTTTTTCACTCCTTTCATTTTGAAAACGGAAATGTATTGCCGGTAAATGATTGATTGGATTTCCAGATACATTGACTTGCCAAGAAGTGTTTGGCTCGATTCGCGTTCCTACTGGCAAAAACCATCGTAGCCTTTCAATTCGAAACTCTTCAACTTGAAAGTGCTTCAATGAATCGGCGATGAATGCTCCATTGGGTTCCAATCCCCATTTGGTTATGATTGGGGCAGGCTTGATCGGATCATCAAGGCGAATATCTCCAATCATCCAGCCTGCAAGCCACCGTTTTTCGGTCAAGAAGGGCTTGCCATTTTCCATCGCGAAAATTCGTTCCATTCGAAACTCATGCTGCTCCGCTCTTGAACCATCGTCAAGTTCATAGAATGTCTGGGTCAGAAACAGTTCTTGTTGAGCTACCGGAACAAGGTAAGCGGGCAAGGTCTGCTGAGTTCCAACCAATGCAAAAAGCGTAGCGACAATCATCGGTTAGTTTTCACCAATGGACTCTTCGCCAGGACGATGGTAGCCGTTCCTTCTTGCAAGTTCTTCAGAGCCCAAAGAACTTTCATTGCGAGCCTTTTGGCGAATCAATTCTTCGCTTCGCTTTTCGGCCGCTTTCATATCTGTAACAAGATCATCCCGCACTTCTTTTTGATCGGTATATGCCCGCCATGGCTTCAGGCTAAATCCAACCCCTACGGCAAGTGCAACTACAATGAACGCTATTTCAAGTCCGATGTTTTTTCGTTTTCGCATGAACAACCTCATTCAAAATCAAATTCGTGTGACCAGGCGATCCTGCCGGAATGCCTGCCGTAATGATAACCCTGTCACCTTCTTTCAGACGTTTGTGAGCGACGAATCCTTCCGTAGCTTTCGAAATGACTTCGTCGGTCATGCTTGGGAGCCCAATGTGAATTGCCTCAACGCCCCAAACAGCCGCGAGCTGCCGATACGTTTTATGATCCCAAGTGGCGGCTAAAATCGGAACACGCGGACGATATTTACTGACAAGCCTTGCTGTTTGGCCAGAAGTGGTTGTAGTGATGATTGCTTTTGGCTTTGTCAATTCTGCCAATCGAGCAACCGCTGCAGCTATGGCTTCCGTTGGATGACCGTTTTTCGAAGCGCGGCTTTCCATATGATCAAGCCACGCCTCGTGTTCGAAGATGGATTCTGCTTCGGCAGCGCATCGTGCCATTGTTTTGCAAGCTTCTATCGGATAAATCCCACTGGCGGTTTCACCGCTCAGCATTACTGCATCGGTTCCATCGAGAATTGCATTTGCAACATCGGCGGCCTCGGCTCGCGTCGGGCGAGAGGCCGAGCACATGGATTCCAACATTTGAGTAGCGGTGATCACAGGCTTTCCGGCTTCGTTGGCTTTCGCGATGATGCGTTTTTGAGCAGTCGGCACTTCTTCGATGTCCATTTGAAGCCCAAGGTCTCCTCGGGCAACCATCACAATGTCTGATTCTTTCAGAATTCCGTCAAGGTCTTTGATTGCTTGCCGAGTTTCGATTTTCGCGCACAATCGAATATCTGGGCGATATTGGTTGACGAGATTTCGCAATTCGCGCATGTCCTCGTCGTGCTTTACATAGCTTAAGGCGATATATTCGACATCGTACTTGCAGGCTTCTATCACATCCGCGCGGTCCTTGTCGGTCATAGCTGGCGTGTTGAAAATCTTGTTCATCAGCGTGAAGCCTTGGCGGCTTTTCACAATTCCCGAACTCATGACTTTGGCTTGAAACAGAGAGCCTTTTTTGGTTCCCAATTTGAGTTCGACAATGCCATCGCCAAGCAGAACCCTGGAACCTGGCTCAAGCACTGCCACCATTTCGGGCTGATGCACTGGGATAATCGCCGTCAATTCGTTTCCGACTGTTACTGTTGCGCCCATATCCAGGTGAATTGAACCGCCAGAAACGTTGCCGATGCGAAATTTGGGACCCTGGAGGTCGGCAAGGATTGCGATGGGAGCTATATCGGGCGACAGTTCGCGGATCCATTTGATCCATTTGCTCTTCGTTTCCCAATCGCCGTGGCTGCAATTGAGCCTAGCGACATTCATTCCGGCGGCGATCAGTTCGCCAATTTGCTCCTTAGAATCGACGGATGGGCCAAGCGTGCAGACAATTTTGGTGCGTCGTTTCATTGGGAGCTAATGAAGGGACGGAACATGAGGTTGGTTTGAAGCCAAAAGCCCCTCCCTTATTCGAGGGACGAGAATGAGGGAGGGGTTGGGGAGGGAGTAATGCAGCCAATGACCTATCGTTTCTCCAACTCTTTTAGCAGAGTTGCCACCATATGCGACCCCGCCGGATTGTTCTTTAGCCCCCATGGGCAGATTCCTAGCCCGCCAAACGGTCGAATCGTCGTGACAATGAACTTCGATTTGCCGTTGTCAAACTCCATTGCATACGGGTGCTCGGCATAGGTTCGGGTGTCAATTCGGTTGAGGAGAACGGTTCCTTTCATTCCGAGTTCAGTTTCGAGGGCTTCTCGGTCGATGGCACGATCCGTGGAAACGGGGAGGATTTGATGCCATTTGTATTCGGCAAAGGGTTCAAGCCAGGGTCGCGGGTTTGGCACTTCATGGATGCACTCTCGCCAGAACGGCATAGGGAGTGTAAAGTCGTCGAGGGCAAAGAGGATCACGTGGTTTCCCTGGTTCCAAGTTTCGATGAGGGACTCGTTCCAGGTTGTGGTGATGATGTTTGGGCCGTTTCCGGTTAGGGTGCTCGCGAAGTAGCCTTCTCTGTCGCTGATTGTCCAGTTTGTGAATTGGGACCAGTTTGGGCGATCATATGTTGTGATCCTCCAGTAAAAACCAGCCGATTCGTGTTCCAAATAGATAGCCCAAGTCCCTGGTACTACAAAATCCACGAAGACTGTTCGAGAAACCTTGTCAATCTCGAGTTTTGGGCTTTGCCTTGATGGTTCATCATCGTTCAAACTCATCGTACCGACGTCAATGATTGAACCAAAGTTGGATTCGGAAGGTACTCCGAATTGCACTACATGATTACCGACATGTAAGTTTTCGCTATCCTGCCAACCGGGCCGATTTCCGCCATTTGCCCAAGGTGGACGTCTAAGTGGAGTAGTGAATGTATCCATGAAACTCAGAGGAAGATAACTGATATTGCTCTCTCCCCAATTGTCAACAATTCCAGAACTTGAGATCGGCGTATCAGCCCAACCTGTCAAAACATATCCGGCAATATCGTTACATTGAAGGGCTGCATTGTTGAAGTGCATCCGGATGAAGTTTGATTTTGATTTGGACATATTTCGCAGATCTTCGTCGGAGTTTTCCTCTGCCTCTAACGCAAACCGACTCTCCTCAATCACTCTTGGCAAATCGTGCTGCCAACGAACTCCAACATCGTTCAGCGCGGGATCGCTCGAAGCCCAGTACGGCCGTTCCCGTCGAATCCTCGCCAGGTCCCGATGCGTGTCGTAATCGCAGGTTTCCCCAAGTAGAATCGGCTTCTTTTCGCGTGGCCCGTTTTGTAGCGATTCGAGAACTGGGTGGTAGTACTGCAAATCGCAATAGGGGTGATAATCGTAGAAAGCACCGTATTCCCTTGGGTCGCCGCCATACATTTCTGCTCCGCCTGAATTGTCTGTCACCATCGGGTTACCGGTGAGTTCCACAACCATTTCATAGAGCGATTTTCTGTATTCGTGGGGTGTCGCTTCTGAAAGCTCGCAACCGCAAGTCCACAGCAGAATGTTGGGATGATGGCGATATTGTAGAACGATTCGTTCCAACTCGTCCTTCATTGCCACGAGCTTTTCAGCATCGCTTGTAGGATCCCAAAGCGGAAGTTCAACCCACGCTGCCAGGCCAGCCTTTTCCAACTCCGCTAAGTACTGGTGAGAAGGCAGCCATAGACAAAATTTGATTAAGTTAAAGCCTATATCCTTTGCGATTTCGATTTCTTTTCGGATCGTGTCAATATCGGGATTCGTATGCCCGATTTCCGGATACCAGCCCCATGTCAGCACTCCTCGGACAAAGAACGGCTTGTCATTGACTAGCAATTTAGTTCCTTCGGCCCGGATTCGGCATGTCTCAAGTTTTCTTCCATTCAGGTCGGGCTCTGATGCGGAAGAAACAACTCGAACTGGCTTGTAAATGCCTCCGAAGGTGTTGAAAACATAGGGTAAGAACCCGCTGAGAACATCTTTGACGGGAGAAGTCGGTCCCCCGTTTTTGATCACTTCGACTGAAATTTCGACAACTTGTCCTGAAAACTGGCGGACGTCTATGGCAAACGCATCCCAGATTCCTCTATGTTCCCCTACTAGTTCGCCGTTTACAAAAACCCGTGCCTGATACGAAACGCCTTCAAAAACTAGCCAAGCATTTTCCGAGAGCGATGTCCGGGTTCGATATAGGGCTGGCCCTTCCCAGCGGACGTCAACTTCCTGCCGCCATGCGTGTGGAATTTCCACTGCTTTTGGTGCAGTCGTGCCTTCGGGCAGGCAGTATTCAACCGTCCATTCGGTGAGTTGCTCTGCATTCGTTCTTTCGTTCAAGGGCACAACTGAATCTACCCGAGTACATCATGAACCTCTATCCACAACGCGTTTGCAATAGGGTCCATCTCCTCTCCCTTGATGGGAGAGGAAGTGCGAGGTGCGAGCTCAGGTGAGGGTGTTCCCCATATTCAACAACCTTCTATAACACCCTCATCCCAGTTCACCAGGCTCCTTCGTCGCCAGAGTTCACAGGCC
>JANNJE010000024.1:0-8178 GCA_031405735.1 Armatimonadota bacterium
AAATGATCTATGCTGCCGCACAGCTCTCTCCACAGGCATGTGTGGAAGAAATTATTCTGCGGCCGCAGTTGGGGGCCGAGATGGACGAGCACGCGGAGGGCGTCAACTATTCCGAAATCGACATTGGCCTCAAAGACTCGAAGCGTGGACGGGAAGCCGCTACCGAAGAGCTTCGAGAGAAACTCACCAATATTCCTGGAGTCTTTGTAGCATTTGGGCAGCCAATCTCACACCGGTTAGACCATCTGTCTTCGGGAGTTCGAGCGGCACTCGCCGTCAAAGTGTATGGGGCCGATTTAAGCGAACTTCGCCGACTAGCCGCCGATGTCGAAGGAACAATGAAGGCAATTCCTGGAATTGTGGACCTTCAGGTTGAACCACAAATCGAAGTTCCACAAGTCAGTATTGAGATTAATCGGGACGCTGCAGCAAGGTATGGTGTCACACCATATGAACTCGCTGAAAACTTGGAGGTCGCGCTGGCTGGCCATGTGGTTTCTCAAGTGTTACAGGGCCAGCGCACTTTCGATCTCGTCGTTTGGTTCACGCCTGAGGCAAGAAACAATCTCGACGTTATCCAATCCACCCTGATCAACACGCCATCGGGCCAGCGCATTCCACTTTCGCAACTCGCCACGGTGCGGCGAGATACGGGTCCGAACACGATCAACCGCGAGAACGTCTCTCGCAGGATTGTCGTTCAGGCGAATGTCGAAGGCAGGGACCTCAACAGCGTTGTTACCGAGCTTCAAGCCAAAATGCGACCGATGCAAACGACTTGGCCGCGAGGCTACTACATCGAATATGGCGGGCAATTCCAGGCACAACAAAGCGCGATGTCTCGCATCCTGTTTCTTGGAATGTTCACAGTTGTTGCAATCTTTCTGCTCCTAAATGTTGCCCTTCGATCGTGGCGCATGGCACTCCAAGTAATGGTCAATTTGCCCATGGCGCTTGTGGGCGGCGTCATGGTCCTATACTTAACCGGGGGCATTCTCTCGGTAGCTTCGATGGTTGGCTTCATCACCTTGTTTGGAATCGCAACCCGGAACGGCATCATGATGCTGTCTCACTACGTGCATCTCATGAGGGAGGAAGGCATCCCGTTCAGCAAGGAAATGATCATTCGCGGTACCGCGGAAAGGCTCTCGCCCGTTCTCATGACTGCCCTGGCGGCCGCCTTTGGCCTCTTGCCCCTCGCAATTTCTCAAGGCGAACCCGGCAAGGAGCTGCTGCAGCCTATTGCGGTCGTGATTCTCGGCGGGCTCGTCTTCAGCACATTCCTGAGTCAAGTGGTTATGCCCGCCTTGTTCTGGGTGTTTAGCCGTAAGGAGTGGGAGACCTACGTGCCGGGAACTCATGTTGACATCGGCGGATTCGATGAGCTCGCGCCCACCGATCATGTGTTGGAGAGTCAGCCAATGTAGAACCAGAATGCACTGGGCCGCCGAGAAGCAAAACCGTTTTGTGAGGCTAGACTAGACACACTTCAGTTCTAAGTGCGTCCACTTCGGTGTACCAGCCCATTTAGCCCCTTCCTTCCTTGGGAGGAAGGGGCTGGGGATGGACTGGCTTCGCGATTGGAGGTTTCTCACGCCGAGACGGGCGGACATCGCGCATATCTGTTTTTTGGCACGGCGAAGGTCGCGAGTCTACAAGGGCGGACTTTGTATAGGTGCGACAGTCAGTTTCGGTTTTTTTGTCACCAACTTCGCGCACGCGCGCGCGCACGAGGGATTAGGTTCAAATGGGAGGGAATTGCAGGGGTGGTTAGGAAATGTAGGGTATCGTATCGGTAAATCCCGATGTGAAGATATGAAAGAAATCGTTGCCTTTGGAAAGTCCTTATCTGATCCGATCCGAGTTAGGATATTGAATGCCCTAGCGCAAGAAGAATTGTGCGTGTGCGAACTTGTTGATGTGCTCGAAGTGAATCAATCCACACTTAGTACGCACCTTCAGACTTTGAGAAACGCTGGGGTTGTGACTACCGAGAAGCGCAAGAAGTGGATTATCTATAGCATTGACCCGAATGCTTTGGAGGCGATCATTGCCGCCTTCAGCCATTTCGAGCCATCTGGCGAGCGGGTTGAGCGAGATAACGAGCGAATTAGCCACCGAATTCGGCTTCGTATTGACGGATGCTGCGTGCTTGGTCCCGGGCAATTGGACATGGAGCTGGTAAATGCTTAGGTTGTCGCTTAGCGCATTCGTTTTCATTGCGGCGGGTGCCGCATATTGCCAACTGCCCTTGACCATAGAAGAAGCGGTTCGGGTGACCTTGTTGCAGAACCCTAATGTACGAGCATTGCTGTTGGATCTTGCTGCGTCGGAACATGGGCGCTCATCGGCAAATTCATGGACCAATTTGAACATAAGTTATACGCCTGGGTTCACACGATTCGGCTCGGATGAAGAGCTTTTAATTACTCAGCCATTGGAACTTAACGGCACTCGTGCTGCCAGGTCAGGGATTGCAAGCGCACGTCTTCGAGCAGTTGAGGCAGAATCGCTAACTGAGCTTCGGGAAATTGTCTTCCGGGCAAAGACTGCCTATTTGCAGCTTGCAAGAGCGCAAGAAAGAAAAACGCTTGCACAGGATTTAGCCAAGATAGCGAATGCGGTTGATAGCAGTGCGCTGCGACAAGTCGAGCTAGGGAGCCGCCCTGGTATCGAGCGAACCCAAACCTCTATCGAGCTTTCACGAGCACGTCAGCAAGCAACGCTGGCAGATGCGGAATACATTGCTACACTCGCCGAACTTAATACTATGTTGGGGCGACCGGTTGAAACTCCTTCGACTTTGCCGGTATTGGAGTTTGCCTTTCATGCCGTTGACGACGTTGCACTATTGCAGAGCGCACTACAGACACGAGGGGAGATTTCTTTAGCGAAAGCGAACCAGCAAAGTTTCATGCAGGAAGCCCGTTTGGCGCGAGCGGAAGGACTTCCCGACCTTACTCCTCAATTTCGAGCAAGTAGCCTGTCTAGGTCACCGAATGAAAGTGGGTTTGGAATTGGAATTTCGATACCGCTTATTGACTACGGCAGCCGCCGAAATCGCATTCGGCAAGCAGAAGAATCTGCAAAGGCTCAAGAGCAACGATTGAGCGCAGTTCAGAACCAGGTTCAATTAGATGTGAAGCAAGCCGTAGCGCGGCTTCGTGCTTCGGACGAAGTGCTTAAAAGCTTTCAGGGCGGAATGCTGGACGATTCCCGCAAATTGCTGGAGGCGACCAAACACGGATTTGAACTGGGCGGAACCACACTTTCGACTTTTTTGGAAGCTCAGCGCACGTTTCGCAGTGTTCAGATCGAATACATTGATGCGCTTGTTTCCCATCATCAGGCACTAGCTCAATTAGAGCGCGCTTCTGGTGGAGTGCCAGCATCATTGCTAACAGAACTCAGGACCCAAGGTGTAAAGAAGATATGAGCACTCGAACAATTCGTACAAGAAACGTCAGATGGATTCCGGTGGCTGCCGCCGCTACGGTGGCTGTGGGGCTTGTTGCCTTTTTCGTTCTGCGGCCTGCTGCCTCTGTTCCTATGACCTTGGCAACAGATCGGGCACTAACCGTTCCTGAAGGAACAGCGGGCAAGGCGGGCGATCTAGTTGTAACTCAAGAGGCGATGGAGCTTGCAGAAATCAAGGTCGAACCTGTCATTGCAAAACTTGTTTCCGAAAAGCTTGCCGTAAGCGGAAGTGTTCAGGCTGGTGGAGATCAACTGGTCAAGATTACTCCGCGTGCAGCTGGCAAAGTCACAAAGATTTACGCAGGAGCGGGAGATAGCGTTCGGGCCGGACAGACTCTGGCGCTGCTCGAAAGTGCTGACCTTGGCCAGGCACAAGCGGTTTATCGTCAGTCGCAAGCGAGAGTCGGGGCTGCCGCTAAAAACCTTGACCGCCAACGTCAGCTTGCTAAGCTGGGCCAATTCGGCAGGCCGCAAATTGAAGAAGCGCGATCCAAGGCAATCGAGTCGGAACGGGATATTCAAATGGCTGAGCGTGATCTAGGCGAGGAGCGCACCAAGCTTTTAGAAGCTCAAAGTGAGAGACTCGGTCTAGATGGCAAGGTAGCTCAAGCTCGTGCTGAATTGGATGTTTCAAAAGCGCGATATGATCGAGCTGAATCGCTTTATAAGGAAGAGCTAGTTTCAAAGCAGGAACTTGAAAGATTCAGTGCGGACTTTAAGAAGGCCGTTGCTGATGTTGATGTGGCGCAAGCGGCACTCGCTCAAGGCGTGGCAAGAATTGATGGAGCTAAGCGCCGTGTCGAAGCCGCTGAGAAGGAATTGCAATTGGCAAAGAGGCGCGGAGAAATTGTAGCTCAAGGCATGAAGCGCGAAGAACAAGTCTACAAAGGGCAGTTTTTTACAAACCGTGAAGTTGTTGAAGCAGAGGCGTCTTTAAGCTTGGCACAAGTTGAAATGCAAGGCGCTGCTGATGGTGTCCGCCTTCTTGGCGGCCAACCAGGCGGAGGCAACACCGTAGCTCTCACCACGCCGATTTCAGGAAAGGTTCAGGAACGATCTGCAACCCTTGGCGAAACCATTGATCCTGAGCATGCGGCGTTCACAGTTGTGAATCTAGATCAAGTTTGGGCTCAACTTGCAATCCCTCCGCGAGAGCTTAGCGGCGTGAGAATTGGCGACCAAGTAGAGCTGACTTCAGAGACCGCGCCAGGCAGAACATTTCGCGGCACGATCATCACAATTGGCAGCGTTGCCGACGAGACTACGAGAGCTATATCAATAAGGACCACTTTGGGAAATGCTGGGGACCTGCTTAGGCCAGGTTCGTTTGTGCGCGGTTACGTTGTCACAGACATTCGCCAAGAGCGAGTGGTAGTGCCGACAGGTGCTTTGCAGGAACATACGGGCCGCCCGACGATATATGTTGCATTAGGCGATAAGCCCGGAAATTTCGAGATTCGTCATGTCAAGTTGGGAACCCATGTGGGTGAAATGCGAGAGATTAGCGAGGGGCTAAAGCCCGGTGAGCGCATTGCTGTTAGCGGCACCTTCTATTTGAAATCTGAAGCCTTGAAAAGCTCACTTTCGGACGGTTGCTGTGCTCCGAGCGGTGGATAATCAATGCTAAACCGAATCGTCGAATGGTCTATCCATAACCGGCTTTTCATCCTGCTTTCATGGCTGGCTGTCGTGGTTGCGGGCATTTATTGTGCATTTACGCTTCCCATTGATGCTGTGCCAGATATCTCAGGCAAGCAAGTCGTGGTTAACACTTCAGCACCGGCGCTTGGGCCTCAAGAGATCGAGCTTCAAATCACGCAGCCTTTGGAAACTGCCCTTTCGGGAATTCCGCAGTCCATTGGAATGCGATCAATTTGTCAGTTCGGGCTTTCTCAGATCACTGTTCTATTTGAAGATTCAACTGACGTTTATTGGGCCCGGCAACAGGTTACGGAACGCTTAGCTGAAGTTAAAGATTCATTGCCTCCGGGAGCGGAAGCGCCATCGCTTGCACCGATTGCAACCGGGCTTGGCGAAATCTACTATGTATTCGTTGAGAGTAACGATCACTCGCTCATAGAACGGCGCTCGATCCTTGACTGGCAGGTTCGTCCTCGGCTCCGAACGGTTAAGGGGATCATCGAGATCAACAGCTTTGGCGGGCATGTTAAGCAGTTCCAGGTGCTCGCTGACCCAGAAAAGCTTCGTGCACACAAACTCACTCTTGACGAGCTACGAACGGCCCTCGAAAGGAACAACCGAAATGCTGGCGGAGCGTTTATCAAAAAGGAAGATGAGCAGCAGATTGTGCAGGGCATTGGCGTTGTCAAAAATCTTGACGATATTCGCAACATCGTGCTATCTTCGGAAATGGGTTCTCCTGTCCTAATCCGGGATGTGGCACGAGTGGAGTTCGGGGCGGCAATCCGTCAAGGCACGATCACAAAAGATGGAAAAGGCGAAGCCGTGGCAGCTATCGCGGTGATGCTGATGGGCGAGAATACGCGCTCAACAACAGAGCGTGTGAAGGAACGGGTTGCTGAGATTCAAAGTGAAATGCCGAAAGGCGTTCGGCTCGTAGGCTTTCTTGACCGAACTACCCTTGTTGATGAAACACTTCAGACTGCCGGGAAGAATTTGCTTGAGGGAGGCATTCTTGTTGTACTCATCCTTTTCTTGTTTCTGCTTCAGTTTAGAGCGGGCTTGATTGTTAGCGCAGCAATTCCGCTTGCTATGTTAGTGGCAATTATTGGAATGAGGTATTTCGGAGTATCGGCAAATCTCATGAGCCTCGGCGCGATAGATTTCGGGCTTATCGTGGACGCAGCCGTTATTATCGTCGAGAATTGCGTTCGACGGTTGGCCTTACAAAGGCATGAGCTAGGAAGGGACCTAACCGATGGCGAGCGTTTAGAAACAATCGGCAGCGGCACGGTCGAAGTTCGCCAAGCTAGCCAGTTCGGCGAGTTGATCATCATTGCAGCTTACATTCCTGTTCTGAGCCTGGTCGGCATCGAAGGCAAAATGTTCAAGCCAATGGCATTGACCGTAATCTTTGCCCTCGTTGGGGCACTCATCATGTCGGCTACGCTTGTGCCAGCACTGTGTTCTTACTACTTGCGGGTCAGGTACGACAAAGAGAATCCGGTAGTGGAGTGGCTCCAGCACCGGTACCTTCCAGCGGTTCAGTGGGCGATCAAGTGGCGAACTCCGGTCGTAATCGGGGCGGCGGTTTTCTTTGTTGCTTCGGCTACTTTGTTCTCGCGACTTGGTTCTGAGTTTTTGCCCAAGCTCGATGAAGGTGCGATATGCATCAACCCGGGGTATCTTCCCGGCATTTCGGTGGAGACCGCCATGGAGCGGGCGACGCTATGTGAAAAGGTGATCCTGAGCAAGTTCCCGAACGAGGTTGTTAGCATTGCAACCAGAATTGGGCGGCCTGACATTGCCACAGACCCGATGCTGCTTTCACAGCACGATATCTTCATTCCGCTAAAGCCAATGTCGGAATGGAAAGAGGCGAAAACGAAGGCTGAACTGATTGAAAAGATGACGTTGGCACTTGCGAACATTCCCGGAATGAAAGTGTCTTTCACCCAGCCTATCGAGATGAGAATGACGGAAATGTCGGAAGGAGTGGGTGTACGTTCAGAGGTCGGCGCAAAGGTGTTCGGAAACGAAATGAGCATCCTCCAACAAAAGGCCATTGAGGTTGCAAACCTTTTGCGAGAAGTGCGCGGCGGCAAAGACGTAAGCGTCGAAGCAACGGCGGGACTGCCCGTGCTTCAGATACGTATCCGGCGAAGCGATATTGCACGGTATGGCATCAATGTTTCAGATGTGCAAGACGTAATCGAGACCGCAATTGGGGGCTCGCGGGTAGGCGAGGTTGTTGAAGGGGCTGCGCGCTACGACATGATCGTTAGGTTTGAAGAGCCGTTCCGCAGGGACCCTGACGCCATTGCCCGGCTTTCAATCTACGGTTCAAGCGGACAGCAAGTGCCACTTGCACTCCTTGCAGACATTGAAAGCATTGAAGAGCCCGTGCAGATAAGCCGGGAGGGCGGCCAGCGCCGAATTGTCGTGCAGGCAAACGTTCGAGGGCGTGATCTTGGAGGATTTGTAGAAGATGTCAAGAAAAGAGTTGCTGCTAGGGTGAAGCTTCCTCCGGGATACCGTGTTGAGTGGGGCGGGCAGTATGAGCATTTACAATCAGCCTCAGCGCGTCTGATGATCGTCGTTCCCATTACTTTCGCCGTTGTGTTCATCTTGCTTTTCATTACGTTCGGGGCGCTGAAGTATGCGGCGCTCGTGTTCACGGGAATTCCATTCGCTATTACTGGAGGCATCCTTGCGCTGAATATGAGGGGTATGCCTTTCTCGATTTCGGCAGGCGTTGGCTTCATTGCACTTTTTGGCGTGGCTGTTTTGAATGGAGTCGTGCTGGTTACATTTATCAACGAGCTACGCCGGAAGGGTGTTAGGATCGCCGAAGCGGTTGTCGAAGGTTGCCGCACCCGATTGCGTCCTGTGCTCATGACCGCAACTGTTGCCAGCATCGGATTTCTGCCTATGGCTTTGGCGACTGCGCACGAGGCGTCGCGCAATCCCGCCACCTATCGGGAATTCGCTGCCGCGATCGAGCCGCTTCAGCTCGCTGGCAAGTTCGATGGGCTGCTCGCCCAATTCCCCGGCGGGTTC
>JANNJE010000025.1:0-4630 GCA_031405735.1 Armatimonadota bacterium
GGCGGCTTTGGCGGCGGCGGTCCAGGGGGCTTTGGCGGAATGGGTGGCGGCGGATCCAGTTCGATGGAGAGCGACAACATGTTTCTTTATGTATTGCAGGGAAACACCATTTTCAAGATTGGTAAAGCCGATCTGAAAATCATTTCACAAGCCAATTTGATGCCGATGGGCGCTCCGGGACAAGGCGGTCGTGGCGGAATTGGCGGCGGTGGTCAGGGCGGAAACGGAGGCGGGACGAAGTAGGAAAGGATCATTGGGTGATTGGGTCATTAGGAAACGTAAGCACCTGAGTCTCCCAATTCACACAATTCACCCCACTCACCAAAAAGCCCCGCCAAATTCGGCGGGGCTTTTTGTGTCTGGTGAGGCTACGGTAAAAGTCTAGTTTCCGTTTCGAGCGAACACATGGATGTCGCCCTCTCGGACGGCACCATTAAACCGGAGATCAACGTTGGTTGCAGGTGAAACGAACTGCCATGAGATCAAGTCGGGCTCTCCTGCACTAGTGGGAGTTCGGCGATCAACTACTCGCACCTGGATGCGTCCCTCTATCACGACAGGCCCGTTTGGCCCAGGTCTTCTGAGTCTTGCATGACCGCCAAACTCGCAAACGCGAGTTTCCATATTGACGCCAACCGCAACTGGCCGCGCCATCGTGATATTAAATCGGTGAGACAACTCTTGGGATAGCTCAGACCATTCAAATCTGCCAGTGTATTCGGCGTGCGGGCTTCCAGTTCTCATGAACTTCTTTACTTCCAAATTGAAATGCCCAGCCCGACCCTCGCCGTTTCCAGCGGCTCCTCGGCCAACTGCGCCGACGACTCGGCCATTTACTTGGGCTATGGCTACTGCGGCGACAATTGCACCGACAACAATAAACATTCTTTTTAGCATTTTTTCTAGCTCCTCTCTGCGCGACAAGGTTAACTCCTGCCGCACAGATCCGCGTCGCCTCTTTTGGACATTGTGATCAGAGCGTCCCCCAGCCCACATAGATGTCAAGACATACGCGTCTATTTCCTTTGACGAGCATTGAAACGGAATGTTCGATGATTTCTAGTTAGCCTTGGAATGAGACTACCAGTCTATTTCTTTTGTTCCGGAAATCTGGGCGGGGCTGTTTTAGCCGATAAGTCGGGATACAGGGCATTGTTTATCTTGCCCTCACCGTGCCGTGGCGGCAAGGATATTGATGTGTTCGTTGTATGAGCGTTGCGCCCGACTTCGTCAGCGTCGAATATCAAAGGCTCCGCTGTGTGGCCCGTTTCTTTGAACTTGACTAGCTCTTCGCTGCTGTAGATGATGTTCATCGAATAGCCGTAGTCGCCTACGCGCTTCTTAGAAATCGTAGGACATTGATACGGATTTTCTGTAACGTTCTTTGGATCTTCCTTTAGAACGTAATGGAAGGTGGAATCAATCCACGAGTTGGCAATCGGGAAACGACCGTCGTTGTCTTCGCCATACATGCTCATGGCCTGGCCGATTATTCGAAGTCGGCTTAGGCAAATAGAGCCGTAGCGACCGTCCGTCTGCTCCTTTGAAGCTGCCAGAACTGCGGAAAACAACGGTCCCAAAAAGACTCCAGGCAACACGCAGCCGATGCCGACGAAAATGAGAATTCGCACAGTCTTGCTTGGTCCTTCATCCCAAAAACTCATGTTATGACCTGTCAACCAGCTTTGCCTTTACCGCTTTCATGGCTGCTTCGGTTCGGCTGTTGACCTGCAATGCTTTAAGGATGTTGCTCACATGGTTCTTAACTGTCTTTTCTGCGATACCAAGCTGCGAGGCGATTTCTTTATTTCGAAGGCCCTTTGCGATTAAGTCCAAAATCTCAGATTCTCGGTCGCTAAGAACGAAAAGCTCGCCGTCTTCTATATCGTCATCGTCGGTAGTTCGCCGGAAATCTTGGATTAGCTTTGCAGCAATTTTTGGCGTCACTTTGGCTTCGCCTCGCTGAGCAAAGCGAATTGCGTCAACGATTTCGGCTGGAGTCGAGGTTTTTAGCAAATATCCAATCGCGCCCGCTCGAAAAGCATCAAAAATCGTCTCTTCGTCTTCTTGGATCGTCAATACTACGACCTGAATTTCTTTCTCTTGGCGCAAAAGCCTTCTCATGAGTTCAATGCCCGACATTCGCGGCATGTTTACGTCAGTGAGCAAGACATCAGGAGGATCGGATAAGCAAAGATCAAGGGCTTCTTGCCCATCTTTACAAACGCCAAGAAGCTCCACCTCTGGCATAAGCTGAAGGGTTCGCTGAATTGCACTCCGGTAAGGGGCTTCGTCGTCGGCGACGACGACACGTATGGTCGTGGCCATTTCGGGAGTCTACCAGTCTATGGCAACAAAACTCTTTCAGCGAGAATCAAGGCTACAAAGTCGTCCACTGGCTCAGGTGGAAGTTGCAATGTTGAAGGGAGCAATCGCCTCCAGCCTTTGCGTTTGTGGGTTTCCCAATATCTCTCTCTGGCTTGAAGTGTTGTGTCTCTTTCGTCAACGACAAGGATCCCGATACTTGGATACTTTTCCCGAATCCGGGCCACTGTTGATTGCGACTTTGTACCTGAACCGACGATAACCATGGAATATGTCGCACATTCCATTGCGCTCTCTAATCCCTCCTCTAACTGGTCAACCGGAGTGATTTGACGCCAGAGAACAGTCAGCTCATCATTATCTCGTTCGACAAGTGCAAGACCGCACTTGGAGCTCCCAGGATCAATGGCTAATACGGTCTTTTTCATGGTTACCGAATTCGAAACTCCAATTTGAGTGATTCTGAAGCGTAGATGTCTTCTGCGGCAACAGCTTGCACTCTTGCGGTTCGGCTTGCCGAGCGAATTTGGGCAACGATTTCAAAAACCTGCTCTGGAGCTATTGCGGCAAGTGCGCCATCTTGCCCGACAACCGGAATCATGCCCGCTTTCAATGCAACTTCACGAATGGTTCCTGCAAGCCAATTGGAAAGTTGCCGAATGACCTCTCCAGCCTCTTCATCTCCGCTGATTCTCACTTCGCCGATTACTGCACCTTTCGCAAAGCAAAGTTTGTTTGGATATGCGGTGATGTTCAGCGGTACTGGCTCTCCCATGTACGTGTTCCAAAATGCGGCAGCTACCAAGATTCTGGATTCGGGAACACCGGCGATTTTTGCAACAATTGCGCTCATTTGTTCTTCAGCTGTTACGTTTCGTCCACCAATTTCCTGATCCCATATTGATGCCGCAGGAACCCGTCCTTGGCCCTTGGCACCTCGAGATTCTGCAACAACTCTAGAAGTCCTTAGAAGGCTATTGAGCATGTTTCTAGCTTGCAATGTAGTGGAATTAGCAGGAGCAACCAGTCTGGCCACTTCAAATCCCATTCCGTAAATGATCGGTTTTTGTCGGGTTTGGTCATTTATCGCTTCAAAGAAACTACTCGATCCTCGAACACGCTTTAGCTCTGCTTCTGCGTCATCAAGCTCTTTCTGAATTCTGATCTTTTCGCCTTCTGCAATTGCGAGATCAGCGGCATATTGTTTCTTGAGCGATTCGATTTGTCCTTCCAGCTCGATTCGATCTGTCTCAAGTTTCTTTATCTCGCCCTTTTGTAAATTAATTAGCTTTACGTTTGTTTCTATGTCGTTTTGGAGTCTTCGCATATCTTCAAATGCGTCACGCATCTGACGGTTAAGTTCGTTGAAATTGGTTTCAAATTGTCTCAGATTTTCCTTTGAGACGCCTAGCTTTTTCGTGTTTTCCAAAAGCTTTCGACTGGCAGCCAGATACCGATTCTGAGCAATTCCAAATTTGATTCTTGCTTCGCCATACCGAACTTTGACTTCCTGGTACCGTTGCAAACTAATCCGTAATTCACTCTCTCGCTTTGCCAACTCGCTGTTCTTGACGAGCAATTTTTGATTTACGTCTGTCAGTGTTGTCTTCTGGTCAGAAATCTGCTTGTTTAGAGTGGCTTTCTGGCTACTCAAACTCTTTACATCTTGAATCGCCTGTTCGCCCTCAGTCAGCCAAGTACGCACGTCGCTGCTGAGTGCAGCAACAGTAAAAACCGTCAAAAGTGGAATTAGCAGGCCCGATCCCACTACAAACAATGTGGCTGTATGCCGAGGTCGAATTCTGTGATGGATTTTTAGCCGTTTCTTGCCAATTTTTCGTCCTAGGTTATCGGCAAGGAGCGCGACAATGCCGCCTATCAGCACCATCAGAATCAGAAAACCGATACTTGTAACGCCCATGTTTTAGTTGTTTTTGCGCCACATCGCGAAAAATGCAGCGATCCCACCTATTACGACGGGTGTAAAGCTGGCAACGAACGGCGGGATTGCACCGCCTTTTGCATAAACTGCCATCCAGTTCGCCAGCATGATGTAGCCGAACGTGACAACAATGCTCAATGCAAAGCCCGCGCCCATCCCCGTTCGCTGGTTTCGAATGCCAAGGGGTGCGCCCAAAAGTGCAAATATGATCGTGCTAAGAGGAAGCGCCAGCTTGTTCCAATATCCGAATTCTAGGTTGGCAAGCTGTTTGTAGTTCGGGTTCGGTTCAGCCTTCATAACGTCAATCTCTTCCTTAATCTGCCTCATGCTGAAAACGTCCAAATCGCTCACAAATCCTGCGAG
>JANNJE010000026.1:0-1663 GCA_031405735.1 Armatimonadota bacterium
AAACTCGCGGCTGGCGAGTTTGTACGGCTTCATGATCGGCAGGACTTGCTCGACCCCCACGATGGCGGCAAGCGGCTCCACAGCCAGCCGGTTTTCGTCGCCGATGACGCCGATGATCGTGCGATGCTCCCCCTGGCTCAGGTGCGGCTTGAAGCCGAGCTCCTTGATGCGGGCAATGATGTTTGCGTCATTGCTGCCTATGGATATCTCCATCCGCCAAAATTGGCAGGACCGATGCCAAAAGAGTTTACAGCCCAGGATTGGCAGCAGATCCAAATTGCTTCAACTCCTGTTTTAGCAGCGAACCTAAATTCAAAAGGTAGTGAAACCGGTTTCGTGATGCTTCACGGTTGGGGAGGCGGGCAGTCAACATGGGCCGGACTCGGACAGTTCTTGGCGAACAAAGGATACTCGGTAGTTATCCCCGCACTTCCTGGTCATGCTCCGAACAAGACTGGAATTACGACATTTGGAGTTCGCGAGTCACTCATCGCTATCGAATTGGCATCGGAACTTAGAAAGCGCGGATGCAAAAAGGTAATTGGAATCGGAGTCAGCATGGGAGGTTCAACGCTGTGGCTTGCATCTGAAAAGGAGCCTTCGACTTTTGACGGGATTATTTCAGAAGGAGCATTTGCGACTCTTTCCGAAGCAATTCCGACATGGAACGCTGGGCGGTTTCCCTTTGGCGAAGTTGTTTTGGCTCCAGCAGCTACATTTGCTGAAAAAATGAGTGGAATTGAAGTTGCCAAGATTCGCCCTGTTGATGGAGCACTAAGATTCAACGGCCGTTCTGCGATAGTCTTGTCATGTGAATTCGACAAATTGGTTCCGCTTTCAAATGCTGAAAAGCTTGCTCAGGCGGCAGGGGTCAAAGTTCAGATGATAATGGGCTCGAAACATGCCGAAGGCTACATTACCGATTCCGCCGCATACGAGCGAATCGTGATGAACCTGGTAGAACAGGTGAAATGAAAAGGGCAATTGTGATCGTCTTGGACGGCTGCGGGGCTGGTTTTGCTCCCGATGCCGAAGAGTTTGGCGATCCAGGAGAGCCTTCAACACTGAAGCATGTTTGGGAGGCATCGGGCGGGTTCCACGCGCCAAATCTTGCTTCTCTTGGCTATTTACAAGCTGGTGGAATTCAAATAGATGCCCCCGATCTATTCGGAAAACGAAGCTATGGCAGATTGCAGCCTCTTTCGAAGGGCGGCAAAGATTCGGTAACCGGGCATTGGGAGATGATGGGAATTGTCGAAGAAGCACCGTTTCCTACTTACCCGAACGGCTTTCCAATTTCGCTTATCAAAGAATTTGAAGCTCGAATCGGGACCCAAACACTTGGCAATCGTGCAGCAAGCGGGACAGAAATTATCAAAGATTTGGGTCAGTTACACCTAGAAACTGGCTTTCCTATCGTTTACACTTCAGCAGATTCGGTGTTTCAAATCGCGTGCCACGAAGATGTGGTTCCGATCGACAAGCTGTACGAGTATTGCAGTACAGCAAGGGAACTTTGTGTAGAGCCAAACCATGTGCAGCGCGTCATTGCCCGCCCATTTTTGGGTGCGGTTAGCGAATATAAGAGGACCGAACGGAGAAAGCGGGCAAAGAGCATCGCCGCGCCATCGATCGAGCCATGGCCTCGGCCCATTGGTTCCCG